>DASRZC010000133.1:0-7660 GCA_035686785.1 Kapaibacterium sp. (SeqCode) | reverse complement strand
ACCAAAATGATGACGCTTCACGACACCCTGGAATCCTCGGCCCTTCGAAGTCGAAGAAACGTGGACGGTATCGCCCTCGTGAAATAAATCCGAAGCCGTGATCGCCGCGCCCGGAGTGAGCGTTGCCATCTGCGCTTCGTCAAATGTGCGAAATTCATGCAAATACCGCTTCGCAGAAACGCCGCTTTTTGCAAAGTGGCCTTTCTCCGGCATCGTCAACTTTCGCTCTGCGATTTCCTCGAAGCCAAGCTGCACGGCATCGTAGCCGTCGGCGGCTTTCGTCTTCACCTGCGTTACATAGCAGGGCCCGGCTTGAATGACGGTAACGGGCACGTACTGCCCCTCGGCGTCAAAGATGCCGGTCATGCCAACTTTTTTTCCTAATAGTGCGCTCATTTTTCTCTGGTTGTGTGGCGCGAAGTGGTACTTCGCACTACCGATTGCGCTAGACCTTAATTTCTACTTCTACTCCCGCCGGCAATTCGAGCTTCATCAGCGAATCGACGGTTCGGCTGTTCGAATTCAAAATGTCGATGAGCCGCTTGTGCGCGCGGATCTCGAACTGCTCGCGGCTCTTCTTATCCACGTGCGGAGAGCGGTTTACCGTGAAGATGGATTTCTTCGTCGGCAGCGGAATCGGCCCGGAAACGACGCAGCCCGTGGGCTTCACCGTCCGGATGATCTTTTCCGCGCTCTTGTCGATCAGGTTATGATCGTACGATTTCAGTTTGATTCGAATCTTCTGCATTATAACGAACGAAGCGCGCACCGTTTGAGGATGCGCGCTTCTTATAATTACTTCGTGATTTTATCGACCACTCCTGCTCCGACCGTGCGTCCGCCTTCGCGGATAGCGAAGCGGAGTCCTTCTTCCATGGCGATCGGGCTAATGAGTTCGATCTTCATCTGGACCGAATCACCCGGCATCACCATCTCGACGCCTTCCGGCAAGGTTGCCACGCCCGTTACGTCCGTCGTGCGGAAGTAAAACTGCGGGCGATAGCCATTGAAGAATGGAGTATGCCGTCCACCTTCTTCTTTCGAAAGTACATAGACTTTCGCGTCGAAGTTCGTGTGCGGCGTGATCGAACCCGGTTTCGCGATAACCTGACCGCGCTCCAAATCCGTCTTTTCCACGCCACGAAGGAGGATGCCGACGTTGTCACCAGCCTGGCCTTCGTCCATTTCCTTGCGGAACATTTCGACGCCGGTCACGACCGATTTCTTGTGCTGACCGAGACCGATGATCTCGACTTCGTCCTGCACATGCACTTTACCGCGTTCGATACGACCCGTACCGACTGTGCCACGGCCCGTGATCGAAAATACGTCCTCGATCGACATGAGGAACGGCTTATCAATATCGCGAACGGGAGTCGGAATATAAGAATCGACTGCGTCCATCAATTTATAGATGCAATCCAAACGCGGATCGTCCGGCTTGACGGCCGGATCGGCGCCGGCATTCAGCGCATTAAGCGCGGAACCCGGAATGATCGGGATTTCGTCGCCCGGAAATTCGTACTTCGAAAGAAGCTCGCGGATTTCGAGTTCGACAAGTTCCAAAAGCTCCGGGTCGGCGGCATCGACCTTATTCATAAATACGACAATACGCGGCACACCGACCTGACGTGCGAGCAGAATGTGCTCACGGGTCTGCGGCATCGGGCCATCGGTGGCGGCAACGACGAGGATGGCGCCATCCATCTGCGCGGCACCGGTGATCATGTTCTTCACATAATCAGCGTGGCCGGGGCAGTCAACGTGTGCGTAGTGACGCGCGGCCGTCTCATACTCGACGTGCGCGGTCGCGATTGTGATTCCACGAGCGCGCTCTTCCGGCGCATTATCGATCGAATCGAAAGTGCGTACCTGCGTGCCCGGCATCTTTTTGGCGAGCGCCATCGTGATCGCCGCCGTGAGCGTGGTCTTGCCGTGATCGACGTGGCCGATCGTGCCTACGTTGACGTGCGGTTTAGAACGGTCGTATTTTGCTTTTGCCATTGTGTAGTCTGGTTTAAGTCGAAAAACTTTCGAGGTAAAGAATGCCATAGCCGAAGCCCGGCATTCTTAAAAAAAATTTATTGTGATAATTGATGCTATCCGCAGGGACGCGCTGAGCATGTCCCTAATCATCATTCGCGTGCCGAACGCTCGGAATTGCGGGCTGTTTAGGCCCACGGAACACATACCAGCCAAAGCGGGCGTTTGTTCGTAGCGCTCTACTTGATTGCAGAGGCGAATGCTTTATCAATGATCCGGCTTGCAACAGCCATGAATCGCCGATTTAAGCGGAAATTCGCGGCCCTTTTTCTTGCGAGCGGGCTGATAACCGGATGATTGGGGGAAGAGTTTCGGGAAAATGTCGATAATTCCAGCGATTTCGATTATATTCTGAAAATCAGTCCTACGGTCACAACAAATTCTCGGAACTGCCGCGCCGGTTGCTCGAAGAATGAGTAGGATTTCAAGCCGTACTCGTAATTCCATTCAATATAGGAGAAATCGCCGGACCATCCTAATCCAGCGGAAATTGCAGTAAGCGATGCGCTCGCAGGAGGATAACTTGCGCTGTAACTTCCAAGAAAATAGGCGCTGTCTGTAGATAAGTTTATAAAGGAAGGGCCAGCTTCAATAAATAAGTTACTCCAGGGATATATTCGGGCGATAAACGAACTGATAGAAGCATGTCCATTATATTGAAGGGCACTTGCCGGTGTAAGGCCCACATCGAACGATGTGGAACCCCTATAAAAAGCTTCCCATTGATGGCGATAGCTCACGCCTATCGCATACTCATAATAGGGGGGAACCCAAAATTCATCCCCAGCTGGCGCGCTGTTCAGGCTATTGACACCCCATGCTCCCGCAATAAGGAGTCGTGGCCGAGCTTCATATTGCCAAAAATTCGGATTCGTCGCTTGCAACGTGGTATCGGTTCCCGAACTCGAATCGAGATAAACATACAGGTCATCATATCTTTGCCATCCACCGATAGCATCGTCAATAGGAAATCCGATTCCCAAAGTTTCAATATCGAGGAGTGTCCATGGACTAAACGAACGTTGCAACAAAACGCGCTCGCTCGCTTTGCCATTATGGAACGTTATAAAAGTATCGAACGTGGGAAGAGAAACAAATTGCCGATCGTCTTCCTGATAAACCCGTAGGGTATCGCCCTCCCGATTAGTCGCGGTTATACCACGTGGACCGAACACTTCCGCGCGATCCTGGTAATGGTTAATCATCGAGGCACAGCCACTCAAGGCCGTGGCTAACAGAATGCCGATGAGCAATCGCGAAAACATATAAAAACAAACAAAGGAGATAAACTTTGGTTTGTTCGCAACCCTAAGGGCACTTATAGCTCTCGCCAAAAGTTCGAATTATCATGGATCGAGACGTCAATCGGGTGATCGAAGAAGCGCTGGAACTTCCTCCGGAGGACCGGCTGCGGGTTGCCGAGCGAATCTATGAAAGCATGCCGGAAGACGAGATCACGACGGCGTGGCTCGATGAGGCGGAGCGCCGGCAGGCCGAGTGGGATGCAGGCCTTGTGGAAGGCGTTAATATCGAAGATGTCCTTAAAAAAGCTCGCGCTCGAATTTCGAAGTGAAGGTAACACTCCATCCCGAAGCCGAGGCGGAATTCTTAGAATCGGTGGAGTTTTACGCCAACGAAAGCACTCGGGCTGCGGAACGATTTATCGCTGAGTTTGAAGCGGCAGCAAACGAAATTAGAATTCATCCCACCCGTTATCGCAAAGGAAGACGAATTACTCGAATAAAAGAATTCCGGTCGTCCCCCTATTCACTCGTCTATCATGTCCTGGAGGATAGGATTAAGATCGATGCCGTCGCGCACGATAAGCGCAAGCCAGGATATTGGCGAAAGAGAATCTGAATGGTCCCAATGTCTCGCACTCTCCGCGAATACACGATAACCCTCGCGCTTCTTGCCGCGACGCTTGCCCTCACCTTCTATCCGATGCTCTTTGAAGGCCGCACGGTCCTACCTTCAGATATGATCGACACGATGACGCTGCCGTTCTCGCAGTATTACGGTCCCGAGCACGCCTATAATTCTCTCATCACCGATGGCGCACTGCAATTTTATCCTCTAAAATATTTTACGAAGGAAGCATACGAGCATGGAAATTTTGCTTTTTGGAATCCCTACATTCTGAATGGTTACCCGCAATACCTCGAAGGAATGTGGACGTATAACTTCGTACTTTTCCTTCCATTCGCAATTGGGTTCCCGTTCATTCTGCTGCTGCCTCTGCTTGTTGCGGGCATGGGGATATACTCGCTCCTGCGCGAGTATGCCGTCCGGCCCGGCGTCGCGCGTATCTTTGCAACCGCCTACATGCTGAACGCGCTTTTCATGACGCATCTGCTCGCGCATTTTATTCCGGCGTCCTTTTCGTTTGCGCCGTTCGTCCTTTTATTTCTACATAAGTATTGGCGCTCGCCGCAATTCAAGTATCTCGCGCTTTCGGCCATGGCGCTTGCGCTCGGATTTTTGGCGGGCAATTTGCAGACGATTGGGTTCCTCGGGCTGCTCGTCCTATGCTACTGGCTGACCCTCTGGACGCTCGCGCCACGCCCGTCTTTTATAGTGCTTTGGAGGCCCATGTCACTCGTATTCAGCTTTGCGATCGGACTAAGCGCCGTGATGCTCCTACCCATGCTCGAACTCTTTCAACAAACAATCGCGGGTGGTGCATTTTTTTCAACAAGCCTGCTGAATTCCTATTCGATCCTGCAACGCCTGGAAAGCATTGGGCTTGCGCTAACCTTCTTCATTCCCCAGCTTGCCGGAACGATTCGCGGCGTCACCTTCGATCAGGCGATTGGCGTGTATGCGCAGGATTTCGAAGGCGCGATTGGGTTCCTCCCGCTGCTGCTCGCGGTCTGGGCCGGCATCGTGCTCTGGAAGCGCAAGCCGGAGGTGCGGCCGTTCGTTGTATTGATGATCGCTGGTTTGGCGCTGCCCATTGCAACGCCACTGTTTCGATTTCTATATCATCGCTTTTTAATTGTATTTATTTTGGGAGCTTGTGTTACGGGGGCATTGGGATTGGAAACTATTCTATTGACTAGAGAGTGGACCGCAAGCGTGCGACGATGGACGAAGTGGGCGGCACTCGGTATTGCATGCATCACGTGTGCGCTGGGAATATTCTCGCTTTTCCGAATTTACGATTTTCCTGCAATCGATCATTTTGCACGTCTACATCTATTGCCACATCTTCAGCATTCCGTCTTCGCGGAAGGCAATGCCGCGTGGGTCCAGGAGCGGTTCCGGGAAGCGCTTGATTATTGGCGGCTGACACAACCTGAGCTATTGATTGGAATTGGCACTTCGCTCGCGGCGCTTGCCGTACTGTGGTGGAACGAAAAGCTTCGAACAGATGGAACGCTCCTTCTGATATGGGTTCTTACTGCCGTGCAGCTTGTCTATTTTGCTTACACATGGTTCCCAAGCAACGATACCTCTCGTTATCCGCTTTATCCCAACACGCCCGAAACACGCTTACTTCAAACGCTTGGGAAGCATTCGCGCACCTATTTTTACCGCGAGATCGATACGAGTAAGCAATTCGCGTTTATGAATAACGAGAACGTGGTCTATGACATCCCGGAAGCGACCGGATATGTGAGTATGATGCCGCGATGCCTCTATATTTATACGGCAATCATGCATTGGCGCGAGAAGGGTCTCGTCACGCCGGATTTTCTCGGAAAATTCAACATTGGCACGCTTGCGCGAGTGAAGCCGCTGCCCTTTGATTCTCTTCCACTCCTAACAGCGGGGCCGCTTTGGATTTATCGCAATACACGTATGTCTCCACGCGCCTTTCTTGCGCATACAGCGACCGTACTCGCCAATGATTCGGAAATATTGCATAACATGGCGGATGATTCCATCCCGTGGCCCATCGCATATTTTACGAAGGATTCACGCGCGAGGCCGCTTTCAACCCTCTCTACCATGGGCGACACAGTGATACTTTCTCAGACGGGGAAAAACATACTTTCTTTCACCGCATCGAGCCATGATTCCGCATATCTCATACTTACCGACACTTACTATCCCGGCTGGAAGGCAACCGTCGATGGCATTCCAACACCGGTTCTCCGGTGCAATTATGCGATGCGGGCCGTGCTTCTTCCACCGGGTTCCCACACGGTGGAGATGCGCTTTGCGCCCACATCATTTAGGATTGGCGTGTGGATCAGCCTTGCAACACTCTTTGTCCTCGCGCTTATCTGTTTTCGTGACGTAGGGTGGTTTGGGAAGATAAAGGAACGTGGGACGAACGATCACATCACCCATCTTAGCGCCAATCCGCAAACTATCGGGAAGTGAATACACCAGGGAGTATCCGGGAATGGAATCCGGCTGGTGCGCTGGACTTTCATCCCAGATAATGGCGCCAAACCGCTGCTCCCGAAATGCCTGCTGCCAGGCCGCTTGATAAGCCGCGGAAACCGAGTCGTGCATGACCAGCACATCGTCCTCGACCTGGACGTGCGTGTGCGTCCGCTTGCCCGCGAGCGTTCCGATAAAACCATGCGCCGGAATGACCACGTCGCCGGGAATCGTCCGAAGATAGGCAATGAAATTGTCGGCGCGGGCGCGCTCTTTCGCTCCCGGAAACAACATTGGAAGATGTGTCGGAATATAAACAAAGCTCGCAAGTTGGAGAAGCAATCCCCACTCGAAGAGCTGACCCAGGGCCGGCCGCAGCGTTGCCGAGTCCACGCGAACACGCCACACAGCGTATGGAATGTAAATCGCCATCATGGTTGCGAGTGGGTGCAGCACATTGTTCCCGGCCATTTGGTCTCCGCGGTGCAAGCAAAACTGTCCGATTGCCGAGAGCAGCATCGTTGCCCAGAGGCCCTCCTCGCCACGCACCTCGAATTTTTTGCCGCGCACCATCACCACCATGCCGCCGATCATCAGCAGGCCAACCCCCCAATAGCGAAACACCTCCGCCGGCAATGCCGCCAGCACGCGAAAGTACCCGAAATATTTACTCTTTGCGCCAGGCATAGCATAGACGTAATACGCGTACCATCCATGGGATGAGGATTGCCAAAAATAAGTTCCGCCCGCCAATGCGACGGCGAGAACTCCAATAGCGATCCCGAACTTTCGCTTATCATTCAGGAATAGCCACACGAGCGGTAGCGGCATGAAAAAAAGTGCTTCCTGCTTGGTAAAATACGCCACTGCCAACAAGAGGCCGCCAAGCGCGCTCGAAAGGTTTGTTTTCCGCGATAATACAAATACGGCGAGCAGGAGGAGGAAGACATACGGGGCATCGGTCCGCACTAACGTTTGCACGTAATCGGTGAGCGCATACGTGGCGAAGAACAGTCCGATAGCGGCGAGCACGGCAAAGCGCGAGCTTTTAGTGAGTCGCCCGACTACCACGGCAATCAGGAGCGCGGTGAGCAGCGTGCAGGCTACCGTCACGATGCGGCCCGCGAGAAATGCCGGACCCGTCAGGGCCACCAACGGCGCAACCAAATAGAAATAGAGCGGCTGGTACAGAGTCGCGGTAAAATAAATATTGGGCTGCGCATAAATCGGCAGCCCGTGGACAACACGCATTATGTGGTCCATCATCAGCCCTTCATACCAC
>DASRZC010000132.1:0-28125 GCA_035686785.1 Kapaibacterium sp. (SeqCode) | reverse complement strand
CACGGACAGTCGGGACCTCGTGATCAAGACCAATGCGACGGAAGCCATGCGGGTGACGAGCGCGGGCGCGATCGGCATCGGGACGGCAATGCCATCGGAAAAGCTGAACGTATCGAACGGTAATTTTCTGCTTTCGCACACAGGACCAACGAGCGATACCTTGCAATTCCAGGGCACCTCGACCGGCTCCTCGAATTTCATAGCGGGTGCGCAGGGAGCGACGACGGTTAATTACACGCTGCCAACCTCGCAGCCAATTTCCAATCAAACACTTACCGCTACGAGCATCAGCGGCAGCGGACCGTACAATGTATCGTTAAGCTGGACGAGTCCTGCGACGGTGGATACGGGCTGGGGCCGATGGGGCAACAGCGGAACAACGCCGGGCACGAACTTCCTCGGCACGACGGATAACGAGGATCTGGTGATCAAAACGAATGCGACCGAAGCCATGCGGGTGACGAGTGCCGGAGCCATCGGAATCGGGACGAGCACGCCATCGAACAAACTGGACATCGCGAACGGTAACCTTTCGCTTTCACGCACCGGAGCGGCTTCGGATACCTTGAAATTCCAGGGCACCTCGACAGGTAGCTCGAATTTCATAGCGGGCGCGCAGGGAGCAACGACAGTAAATTACACGCTGCCAACCTCGCAGCCGGGCGCGCACCAGGTCCTTGCAGCCACAAGTATTGCCGGTATGGGTCCGTATAATGTGGCATTGGGCTGGTCAACACCGATATCGGACACAGGCTGGGGCACCACTGGCAATAGTGGAACGACCGCCGGCACGAATTTCCTGGGCACAACCGACGACCAGGATTTGGTCATAAAGACGAATTCAGCGGAGGTTATGAGAGTATCGACTTGGGGCGATGTTGGTATTGGTACCAGCTCGCCATCCCAGCGGCTGAGCATCTGCAACGGTAATATATTTCTCTCGCGCACCGGTTGGAACGGGCCGGATGTCGTGCAGTTCGAGGGGACTTCGACAGGAACGTCGAGCATCGCAGCCGGTGCGCAGGGTACGACCTCGATCGAGTACACGTTACCGACCTCAGCCCCGACGACGAACCAAGTGCTCACGGCGGCGAGCGTTACAGGGACAACTCCGTACCAGGTTGCGCTTGCCTGGACCTCGGGTACGACGGCGGATTCTGGCTGGGGTCTGTGGGGCAACAGCGGAACAACGCCGGGCACCAACTTCCTGGGGACGACGGATAACAAAGACCTGGTGATCAAGACGAACGCGACGGAAGCATTGCGGGTGACGAGTGCCGGAGCGATCGGAATCGGAACGACGACGCCCTCCGAAAAGCTGAACGTATCGAACGGTAATTTCCTGCTTTCGCACACCGGAGCAACGAGCGATACCCTGCAATTCCAAGGGACTTCGACTGGCTCCTCGAATTTCATAGCGGGTATGCAGGGAGCGACGACAGTAAATTACACGCTGCCGACCTCGCAGCCGAGTGCGAACCAGGTTCTCACAGCCACTAATGTAACTGGAACCGGTCCATATATCGTCACCTTAAACTGGTCATCACCGACAGGGGGTACTGGCTGGGGCCTGACGGGCAACAGCGGCACGACGGAGGGCACGAACTTCATTGGCACCACAGATAATGCAGATTTGGTCTTTAAGACGAATTCGACAGAAGCAATGCGGATCGAGAACACCGGTGAGATCGGAATCGGAACGAACATGCCCACGGCCAAAGTGGAGATATCAAACGGTGATCTATTTCTTTCGCGGACAGGCAGTAGCACGGACGCATTGAAATTCCAGGGCACCTCGACCGGAACATCGAGCTTCACTGCCGGTGCACAAGGCACCACTTCGATTGCCTACACTCTGCCAACCGCGGCGCCTGTCGCCACCGGAAATCTGCTTTGGACGACATCGGGCACTTCGTCCGCCATGGGCTGGTCCACCGGTTTGGTCTGGGACAATACGGATTCTCGACTAGGGATCGGTACCACGTCGCCCGCCGATGCGTTGCAGAGCGTTTACAGCGGAACAACGGATGAGTATGCCGCTATCCAGGGCACGGCGACGGGTTCGACCTCGAATCAGTCGATTGGCTTATGGGGTTCTGCCAACAGCACAAGTACTTCGAACACGGGAACGATCGGCGTGCTTGCGACCGGCAACGGCAATACCACTGCTGGAAATACCAACGTCGCTTTGCAGATAAACGATGGCGAGTTTACCATGGGACGTACTACGGAAACGCCAAGCGCGGGAACGGACGTTGATGCTTCGACCGGTGGAACAGCATATTCGCAGCAAGGGCCGAGCGGCGTTGTGGAACTCACCCTGGGTGCATTGGGAAACCTCGCTACGTCGGCTCCAACGAGCGGAACGATGCAGGATCTTGGATCTGTCACCATTGACAATCGGTATTGCGAAAGTGGCAGCATTGTTCTAACAAACGTGGTTGCTATGATTGACGATGGTTCGGCGCCCAATCCTCAGGACGCCGCTTGGATTTTAAATGTGGCTAGTACTACGAGTGGATCCTTTGTGCTCCGGATCAAAATGATTCCGGCCACAACGAGCGCTTCGAATTATTCGACGAGTGATAAAATTCGTGTCGGATACGTGATCGTGAACAAATCAAAGTAATCGGAAACGGAAATCTTTGAAATGGGAAGAGGGTTTGTTAAAGTCACGATGCTGTCGATGCGGTACGAGTCTCCCCCCTTCCTATATCGGAGGGGGTATGTCCTCTTGGTGTTCTTCGCAGTTCTTAGCTTTTCCCGCCTTGTCCATGCTCAGAATATTTCGGGAGCCGTCAATACGTATGTCCACGTGATTGCACTCGATACCTGCTTGAATACCGCGACCGTTGTATCGACGAGTGGTTTTTCGGTCGGAGATCGCGTTCTTGTCATACAGATGAAGGGTGCGACAATTGATACAACGAATACTGCGAATTACGGAACCATCCTCAATATGGGCAGTGCCGGATTGATGGAAATCGCCACGATTCAGGCGATGCCCAATCTTTTTACGATCCTCTTTCGCGACAAACTGTTGAATGCTTATGACGCAGCGGATGGCGCAGTGCAACTTGTTCGCATTCCACAATACACCGATGTGACTGTCACTGATACCCTTCGCTCGGACCCATGGAACCCCATTACGGGGACCGGTGGAGTGCTGATCCTCGAAGCATCGGGTACTCTAACGATCCATGCGCCGATTGATGTGAGCGGTCTGGGATTTTATGGCGGTGGAGCGTCAGCTAACGGAACATCTCCCACTTCGGAACTGGACTATGTTGCCGATGTATGTACAACCTGGGAAGGAGCAAACAAGGGCGAGAGTATTGCCAGCAATTTGCGGTATGGTGAATTTTGTGAAGGATGCCGAGGTGCCCCAGCTAACGGCGGCGGTGGTGGAAACTCGCATAATGCCGGCGGAGCTGGCGGAGCTGGTTCGGCTGGGGGAGGACGTGGTGGTGACCAGACCGATGCTCCCGGCTTCGGTCGCATGCCCATCGGAGGAGAGCCTGGTAAGCCGATCCCCTGGATCCCCAATCGAATTTTTATGGGCGGCGGCGGGGGTGGCGGACACCAGAACGACGCTCAGGGGACCAACGGAGGCTCCGGAGGTGGAATCGTTATTTTGAAAGCCACCCAAATAACATCGGACAGCGAATTTATCTTTGCAAATGGTACGTCACCCGGAATCTATTGGGCGGGGAATCATACATTATTAGTTCCAGATACGGCTCATTCCGATGGAGCAGGCGGCGGGGGCGGTGGTGGGTCAATATGGCTCGATGCCCAGACCATCGTTGCCACGGGCGGCCACGTAAATGCGCTCAACTGTTCAGCGGTTGGAGGTACCGGCGGATTTACCGATGCTCAGAATGGCCCGTTCTCATTTGGACCAGGTGGTGGCGGCGGTGGTGGCCTTATTGCGCTGAAGCCGGGAATGGTAGGATCTGTCCTTAATGATCTAAGGGGTGGCGACGCAGGAAATCTTGTTCATAGCACCAATAGCTCAACGAATAACCTTGCATATGGAGCTGGAGATGGTATGTTCGGAGCTTCGGAAGTTACATTAAATATCCCGGAATCCACCATTCCGTATGCCGCTCCCATCGTCCTCAAGGATTCGTTTACTATCTGCAAAGGCGATAGCGTTACGCTCGCTGCCTCTGGCGGAGATTCCTATCTCTGGTCACCGGCTTCGGGCATGAACAACCCTACGAGCGATTCTTCCGTGGTCGCGCCAACTTCGACGACCCTCTATACGGTGTTGATAACCAAAGGGAGTTGCTCCGTAACGGATACAGTGAATGTCATTGTTGCGCCGCTACCGCTCGCTTCGTTCAGTGGGCCGCTCACTCCTTGCAGTGGCAATACCGATACTTATTCGATTTCGCCGCAGGCAGGCATCACATACCGCTGGAGTGCTACTGGAGGAACACCAGCTTCTGGAGCGGGCGATTCCATTCAAATTACGTGGAATAATGCGGGGACCTACACAGTCTCTCTTGTAGCCTCCAACGGGCAGTGTTCGGATAGCACGTTCCAGCAAGTGATAGTCGCAGCGCCAATTACTCCGCTGATTCAGGCCTCAAAGCTTGTTCTTGTAAATCCTGGCGACACGAGTGTACTCTCGTTAGTTGGGATCTACTCGCTTTATAAGTGGTCGAATGGCGATACCACAAGCACGATTACAGTAGATTCGGCGGGTACGTATGCGGTGACCGTTGTTGATGCAAACGGTTGTAGTGGAATGGATTTAGTCCAGATTAATTATCCGGCCGGCGTCTCCTCGGTTGAACTCGGCGTTGCCGATATATCTGCGAAGCCGGGAGATCACGTGATTCTTCCGGTGAATATTATTGCCGCCCAAAACCTTGGCGCCGCGCGTGTGACCGGCTTTTCGTACACGATACATTTCGATCAGTCTCTGTTGGAGCCACTCGACCCTGCAATAACTTCGACGTTCCGCAATGGTCAGCGGTATGTGACGAAGCACGGTACGATATCCAACCAGCTTTCCACAAATTCGCTGGACCAAATAGAATTTCTCGCCGCCTTAGGCGATTCGACGGAAACGCAGATCGTGTTTGACACTGTCGTATGGTCGAGTGCAAACCCGATTGCTACCAAACTCGATGCCGGACATTTTACGCTGCTTGGTGTCTGCCCTGCAGGTGGAAACCGGCTCTTTTTTGAGAATGGGACAGTCGCCATTAATGATGTGCATCCGAATCCGGTTAGTTCCACCGCCGTCGCGGATTATTCGCTCGTGGAACCGGGCGTGACGACCCTGGAAGTTCTCGATATGCTCGGCCGCAACGTGCTGACCATTGCAAGTGGCGACGCAAAAGCGGGGGACTATCATGCTGCCTTCGATGCATCGTTACTCCCGAACGGAATGTACAATCTTATTCTTCGAACACCCACCCAAATTTTTACGAGACACATGGAGGTTTACCATTGAATCGGATGAAAGCGGAAGGCCGATGGATGAAAGTCGCCTTGTCCATCGTCATCTTTGTTCTTTATCCCTCGTCTTTTCTTTTTTCGCAGGAGCGGGTGGAGACATCGCAGTTTGGTCTCTATGCAGACGGCGGCCTTAATATCCATTCTGCGAATTTCCAAACGCTTCCAGGCGTACCGAGTTGTTGCCCGAGGTATGAAAATGGGACTGGCGCTGGATTCGGTCTCGGCGTATTCTATGATTTCTTTCCAACGTCGCCTTTTTCGCTGCAAATTCGCCTTGGGTATTCCCCCCTTAATGCAACGCTCAAAACAGACGAATATACGACGGTCCTGCTAAATGGAAATTCTACTGTTGGCGAATTCGAGCATTCAGTGCAGGCGACGATTGGTATGTTCGGTCTTACGCCGCTTGCCGACTATCACATTCTTCCGCGGGCCGCGCTACTGGCGGGCCCTACGGTCGGATGGATGACTTCCAACACATTTACTGAGCAGGAAACCCTCATTCAGCCCGCCAATAACGGGACATTCGAAAGTGGGTTACGGGTCAGGAATGTATATTCCGGGACCACGCCGGGCGCTTCGAAACTTTATCTGGGTGTCACTGCCGGAGCGCAATACGAGGTTGCTCTCAACTCATCGAACACGTTATTCGCATTGCCAGAAGTTTTCGGAACATTTGGCGTTACACCACTCGTGAGCGGGATGAACTGGCGTGCAAGCTCTATTTCGGGTGGCGTTTCCTTCGAGTATCGGATGTTTGCACCGATCACCCCTCCGCCTCCGCCTCCTCCGCCTCCGCCTCCGCCGCCTCCGCCGCCACCTCTTCCTCCGAAACCGAAACCTCCGGCACTTTCCGCCAGCCTTGCTGTCGCTACGCTGGATTCCATGAACAACCAGCAGCCCCTTAACGAAGTGGTGATCGAAGATTATATTCGGACGCAATACCGGCCGCTGCTCAACTATATTTTCTTCGACAGCGGCTCTGCCGAGATTCCCGGCCGGTATCACTCCCTTACCAGTGCGGAGGCGAAGAAGTACGATTTCAAGAAATTCAACGATTACGAGACGCTGCCATTGTATTATGAGATCTTAAACATTATCGGCAGCCGTATGCACGAATATCCGAAAGCAAAGCTGACCATCATCGGTTGCTCTGCCAGTGCAACTCCGTCGCCCGAAGAACATGCGCTTGCCAGAGGTCGCGCGGAGGTCGTCTTCAACTATTTAGTTGATATATGGGGTATCGACTCGAATCGGATTCGGATAGAATCTCGCGGATTGCCGAAAAAACCTTCGAATCCAAGCGATACCGATGGCCAGGTGGAAAATCGCCGCACCGAACTATATTCCAATGTGCCCCAAATACTGGAACCAATTTTTACGACGGACACGGCGCATGTTCCGAAACCACCAATTGTTCGCTTCCTTCCGGTCACCGTCTCGGCGGCTGGTGTGACTCATTGGGCGATCGCGCGGCAGGCGGGGGCAGTCCCGCTAAGTAGTTTTTCGGGGGATGGGCCGCCGGTTTCCGCTATCGATTGGAACCTCAGTAAGGAGTCCAATCGGGACCTTGCCACCTTGGATACGATTCATGCGTCGCTCGACGTTACCGATCGCGCCCGTCAGACCGCACAGTCGAGCGAAGTTTCCGTTCCAGTCCGGCATTTTACATTGCTCGATAAACACCGGATGGGTTCAACGGATACCATCGTTTCGCGCTATAGTCTTATTTTGTTCGATTTCGACCGTAGTTCACTGGGGGAGGAGAACCGGCGAATCTCTGATTTTGTGAAGGCACGCATTTCCGCGAAATCAAGGGTTCGGATTCTGGGCTACACGGATCGAATGGGTTCGGACGAATATAACCAAAAGCTGTCGGAGAACAGGGCACTCGCAACTCAGCAATATATTGGCGTTCGGAATGCTGATGTTCGAGGGCTAGGACGCTCGGCGCTCCTGTTCGATAATAATCTCCCCGAGGGCCGGTTTTATTCTCGAACCGTTACGGTCGTGGTTACAACGCCTACCGTCAGGTGAGTTGCATCTTAGGAGGATTTAAGAAACTTGGTCGCCCTGTTGATGACTTCTCGCTGGTTAGCTGGATTTGAAAGTAAGAGGTGCAACCGGTTCTAGTATTTTCGCTGCAATGGGTAATCCATAGCTAAAAGACCGGCAGCCGGGCGCGCCGCAAATTTCGGAAATTCCCCAAAGTTGTAGAAGATGACAAATAACTCCTGGTGTGTCAATTCCCAAAGACAAGCTATTATAATTTGCCTGTCGAGAATTCAGCCCTACTCAAAATGGTCAAACTTTTTCCTGGCAGCTATGCGTTCTACTCCAACTTAATTAACTTCGCGTTCAAGAAAGTATCATTGAGGGTACAAGCTCTTGTTACGCTATTCCAAAAAAATCCATGAATTTTAAGCATTACCCGAACCGGCCCCCCAAGCTAACGAAAGAATTTGTCGAACAGGAACTTGCGAAGCTAAATGCGCGCGTCGAACTGGCCGAAGGAGCCGAATCCCCGAAGGCATGGCTCGATCTGTATCGCGATTGGAATTCGCTGGCAGCGTATTATTCCGGCGAAGCCAGCCGCATTGGGTATGCTCATTCGGCGGACATGTCCAATCCGGAATGGGACGAAGCCGACCGTTACTTCCGCGAGCAGATCAACCCGGCGATGGAAGCCGGCAACGCCCAACTCCTCGATGCGTTCCTGAAGAGCCGTTATAAGGATGCGATTGGCAAGCGCTATGGCGAATACCTGATCGAGGCTCTGGAAACGAGCGTCGAGCCGCAAGCGCCGGTCAACTCCGATTTGCGCGTTCATGCGAACGATCTTGTCGATCAATATGAGAAGCTAACGAGCGCCGGCGAAGTTACCGTGAACGGAAAAACGATCACGCTCGCTCGCGCCCGCGGATTACAGAACGACCAAAATGCCGAAACGCGAAAAGAGGCATGGCTCGCCTACCGCAAATGGTTCCTCGATCATCACGACGTGCTCGCGGGCATTTTCGACCGGCTCGTGCAAATCCGCGACGAGATGGGCCGCAACTTAGGCCACGAAAATTATATTCCACTCGGCTATCTTTCGATGCGGCGCACGGATTACGGCTCGGAGCAAGCGAAAGCGTTTCGCGATTCCGTTCGCCGGTACGCCGTGCCGCTGCTCGCGCGGTTGAATGCCGAGCAGGCGGAGGCGTTGGGAACCGAAACGCTGCTCCCGTGGGACGTGGGGTATCATCCGGCGTTTACGCTCCCGACCGGCATTGCACCCATCGAGACACAGCTTGAAAATGCGCAGCATCTTTTCGACGAGCTTTCGCCGCGCTTAGGCGCCCATTTTGCGAGAATGCGCCGCGAAGGGCTGATCGATCTGGAAAACCGGAAGGGAAAGAAGGCCGGCGCATTCGCGACCATGATGCCCGATGAAGAAAGAATGGCCATCCTATGCAACTCCACCGGCGATGAAGGCGATGTCGGAACGCTTATTCACGAGATGGGCCATGCCTTCCAGGGATGGGAAAGCCAAAAGATCGAAGCCGTCGATCTCCGGTGGCCCACCAGCGACGGCGCGGAAATTCATTCGATGGGGATGGAGTTTTTGGCGCTGCCCCGGCTTACCTGGTTCTTCAAGCCGGAGGAGGCAAAGAAATACCGGCGCCATCATATTCACGACACGGTGAATCTCATGTGCTACATTGCTATTGTCGATGAGTTCCAGCATTGGGTCTATGAAAACCCGAGTGTGAAGCCCCGGGAGCGCGATGAAGCATGGGTCCGAATCTGGGACTCCTATATGCCGAGCATAGATTTCCGTGGAGTCGAGGACTACAAGTATGCCCGCTGGTATGCGCAAGGCCATATTTTTGCGACGCCCTTTTATTACATCGACTATGCGATCGCGCAGACCGCCGCGATGCAGCTTGGAATGATGGACGCCGAAGACCACGAGAAAGCGCTCGCGACCTATCTCAAACTCTGCGAGATCGGCGGGACGCTCAGCATTCTCAATATCTTCCGGGCCGCCGGGCTGCGCTCGCCATTCGACCCCGCCACAATGCGCGATCTGATGGACTGGGCCGCGAAGGAAGTGAGAGTCGAGGAGATGGCGGAAGTTAGTTAAGCTTCCGTCGTTCGAGATCCGCGCGGGGCCACCCCAGCCACATCGTTCCGGCCGCAGTTATGACGGCGGCGGTATAGATGGGAATGAGTTCGCTATATATTCTCGATTCGAGCACAAGGCCCGCGTAAAACATTCCTACCCAAAATAGAATAGTGATAGCGGTGAGCCGCCGCAATTCACGTGGGACCCATCGCCAGAGAGCAATCGCCATCAGGTGCAGCCCTCCGAAGAGAAATGCGAAATAGCGGACAGCTCCGTTGCGAAACGCAAAAAAATCCGTCAGCACGCCGAGGTTCTTTTGCCAATGATCTTCCATCGGCGTGCCGGGAGAGTGCTCGAACAGTTTCCAAAGTATTAGCTTTACGGCTACGAAGATCATTACGTGAAAGACGGTGTGCGTTATCCAAAATTTCATCCGTCCCCGGGACCAATAGAGCGCGAGAAGACAAGGCAGGATAAACAGGATCGTTTCGCGATTGAAACAGGCAAGCAGAAAACAAATGTAGTAAGCCCACGGCTTTTTCGAACGCCAAAGGATCAGGCATCCCAAAAAAAATGCGATGGACGGCACATCCGAGGGATAATGGAAGAGCGTCAATAAACAATAATTCCATACGAGGGGGACGAGAATTATTGGCGCGGCAATCCATGCGGCGGTTTTCGAAATATAGACGCGAAGGAAGGATGCAAAGAGCATCAGCACGCCCCAGACGGAAGCGATCAGAATATATTTATCGACTAATGCAACCGAAAGGGGAGTGATGCTCGAAATCAGATGGATGATCGCCGGCACGAGTACCCGAAGCTGCATCGGCTGGCGCGCCCGGAATGACGACAAGACCTGCACCGATTCGACTAAATTATTCGGCAGCACATAATAATAAAGATTCGCGAAGGTCCAGGCGAAGAAGAAATAGACGATGCCCGGTCCGATCCATGGACGCCGTTCTATAAAAAGACTCCACCGATTTAGCATCTTAATTTCGGGCATAAAGCGTCCAGATTCCGATGGTGGTATCACGATGATAGGTCCCGTGAATCATGGCTTCGATTTGCGGGAAGGTCTCGTGGAGCATTTGTCTCGGTAACTTTCCCGATTCGCCGATGCCGGAGGTATCTTTGGGATCGGATAGGAGAAACCAACGCGGACGCACGGTGAGAAGCGAATCAGTATATTCTTTCTGCCATCGGCGTTGCATCGGGGTAAATCCTCCACGCGCATCGCGCATCAGGAGGGGAATCGTCAGAATAAATCGGTTCGCGGGTTCCAAGTCCGCGATATACTGAGGATAAACGGTCGTATAAAAAGATTCCATTCGATCTCCGGGTCGCGCGTGTGCTTTCACGTAATGTGCAAGGCGCATTTCGCCTACCGGATCGAAGGCGCTGCTTGCAAAATGCGCGTATAGTTCTTCCCGCGAAGTAACTGCGCCTTGGAGCGTGTCCCGTATCAAGCGGCTCATCGTGGTCCCCTTAAAATTGAAAAAGAGGATCAAGAGAAAAGAAAGGGATAGAACGGAGGTGCGTAGCCATTCACGAGTAAGGAGCGGCAGGATAAAAGCGCGGTAAAGCCCGGCAAGACCTACCGCCGCGAGCAATTGCTCGAACACGAAAAACGGCTGCCAGTGATAACGGTATCCCCAAAGGAGCAGCGCCGAGGCGAGACTTGCTCCGAGCAGGGCGATAAGTAACAATCCTTCCCGGCGTGTGGACCGAAGGCGAAGAAGAACGATCGCGCCAACTACGGAGAGCATGGGCATGAGGCCGAGATAAAGAACAGGCAAAAAGAGAGTCGCCAATCGGGGCTGTGGATTATAAACCGATGTAGTAAAGACAAACGTCGCGTTCCAAAAATCCGAAAGATGACCCGCTATCGCATACGCAAGACAAAACGCGGCGAAGGGGAGCGTGGCGGAAGCAAGAAAAGACAGAACACGCCAGATCGGGCGTTCGCGCGAAATAAATCCCACCGCGGTGGCGAGCACGAGAAGGTGAAGCCCATACGTGGGCCGAATCAGGACGGCAAAGCCCGCGAATAGTCCGGACAAAACGAGCGCGCGGTAGTTTGCATGATCGGTCATGCGCGAACGAAGAAGCGTCCAGGCCGCGAACACCAATGCGATAGCGGCGAAGACGTCTTTTTGCCCGACAAGATCGTCTGCGCCATTCAGCACGTAATACATCGTATAGAATAGCGCCGCCATCATTCCTGCGAAGTTGCCTCCCAGTCGACTCGCAAGCCGATACAGAGCCCAGACCATGCCAAGCTCGAAAATGAGATCGATGCCATGAAATGCAAACGCGGAAGGCCCGAAGGCTAGCGCAAGCAAATGCACGAATAAAACGCCGGGATAATTTTGGTCCCACGTGCCGACGTAGGGAAGTTTTCCGTGCAAAAGCATCCTCGCAATGTAGGCTTGCGGGATGTTATCCTCGATAAACGGGAAAGCGAACGTCAGTGAGAGCAGAAGCCCGCACAGCGTAAGCGTAAAGGGAAGGGAAGTAACGGAAAAACGGAACCGGCGAGGCATGGTATGAAGCGATGGCGCGATGTTGAAAATCTTGCCATACCGCGAAGATCGGAATGCGAATTTATCCCAAATCGAGGATACGCTCGCATAACTTCGTATATTTGTAGCGCGTACGGGAATCGAACCCGTGTACCCGCCTTGAGAGGGCGGTATCCTGGCCGCTAGATGAACGCGCCGGCTTTAGTTTTGAGTTAAGGATGAAGAGTTAAGAATAATTCGTTATACTCTTACTATTCATTCCTCATTCTTAACTCAAAAGCTCCTTTCTTTTGTTCTCCGAATGAAAAAAAACATGAGACGAACCCTGTTTTCCACGCTTGTGCTAACATGCACCTTTCTTGCGTCCCCGGTTTTCAGCCAGACCGATTCCGCCACGAATAATCGCTCATCCGCCATACCCTCGAACGATCTTGCCACCGGCCACAGCTATGTGGGAATCGACCTCGGTATCACCGGTAGCGATTACCTCGGTGCGCATAATTTCCTGTGGGGCATCGTGACATCTATCGACCCCACCTATAACAAACCCTCCTTAGCAACCTACCTTCCGTTCACCAATCTCGGCACGGGCATTGGTTTCGTGGGTGGAATTAAATTCGGCGAAGCCATTACGCACTGGTTCGACTTGGAAGAGAAGCTGCGCTTTATAACCAATCATACTACGCAGCAGGAATTCCATCCAAGCATTTATCTTGATCCGGTTTATCCAAATTCCACTTCGGATGCGACGAGCACGTATGCGCTCACGCTATCGAGTCTCGATCTGGCACTCCTCGGACATGTTCGGCTCAGCAATCGTTTTTATGCCATTGGAGGATTTAGCGCCTCCGATCTGCTCAAAAACGGATTCTCGGCAAGCCAGCATCTCACGAATAGTTATCTTCGGCTTACGACTCATACCGTCGCAAGTATTTCCGACCAACAAACCTCGGAAGAGCAACTCGATAATTGGTTTTTTGGGTTTCGCGCGGATGCTCAGGTTGGCATGGGGTCGGTCTTCCGAATTGGCGCGAGCAATATGCTGCTGGACGCCGAGCTTCTGGTCAGCATTCCCTTCACGCAATGGCTCACGAAAGTTGCCGATTCTTCACTCAGTGGAACTGCGACTTTCTGGACCCCAAAAACCACGCCGCCAACGCCGGTGCTGCCCATTACCGATCCCCACCTTTGGTATGCGACGCTCACAATCGGGCTGCGGCTGCCGTTTCACCAGCTTCCACCGCCGATTCCAGAGCCGGTTGTTCCGCAACCGAAGCCGACAGCCGTTCATGTGACGCCTGCGCCGCCACAAATCGAAAAGAATGGCGAAATTTTGCTCTCCGGTAAGGTGACCGATGCCGCGACCGGCAAGCCGCTTGCCGCGACGCTTACGGCGGTCGATCTTGGGAATAACAAAGTGGTTGGCACGGTGCATACCGATTCCAACGGCAATTACAAAGTTCCGGTCATGGGGCCGGGAAAATATTCTGTAACCGCCAATGCCGCCGGTCATCTATTCGGCACGGCGCTGTTCGAAGTCGATTCCGAAGGCCGGATCCTCGCAAGCCAGCCGAATATCGCGCTCTCTTCGATCAACTCCGGCGGGAAAACGCGGCTGCTCGTCTTTTTCGAGTTCGATAAAGCCGATCTTCAGCCGGCCTCCGCGCCGGAACTAAATAGGGCCGTGGAACTAATGAAATCCGTACCCGCGATGAAGGTCGAGATCGCCGGATACTCCGATACCATTGGCACCCTCCCGCATAACATGGACTTGTCTCTTCGCCGCGCCAATGCTGTCCGCGATTTCCTCGTTCAGCATGGCATCGCACCAGACCGCATTACCGCCCGCGGCTATGGCCCCGCCTCGCCCATTGCCACCAACGCCACCGACGAAGGCCGCGCCGAAAACAGGAGAGTCGAGTTTGTGGTGAAGGGGGAGTGATGATAGTTTCCAAAACATTTTGAAAATTTTTTCGAGAGCTTATGCAAGTAACGCAGCGGTGAGGTGGTCCCAGAGCCATTCATAAGGCAAAATTTGAATGCCATCTAATGCTGGGCCAGTAGCGGATCGAAATTCCTGAATGAGTGGCTCCGCATCGCGAAGCATTGCGCCAATGCGGGGCATGTTTTGCCCAACAAGTGTGAGCAGATAGAAAAAAATAGAAGCTTGTGCATTGCCTTCGTCTTTCAAATAGCGCGCTCGATACTTATTGAGCGCATCGATACGCTGCGATATTGCATTGGTCTTCCCCCGGTCTGCAAGAACGAGAATTTGTAGAATTAGCATCGAGGCATTGAATCCGCCTTTGTCCTTCGAGTAAATTCGAAGGTGTTTCATTAGCTCCGTTGCACTTCGGAACTCAGGAATTCGATTTTGCGCCACATCCAGATGGATGCCAAAGATGCGCCAGCGTTCCCGGCTGTATTCCGGCAGTAGCTTCATCCGTTCCTGGCGATTGGCTTCCTCAAATAGCGTGCGGGCTTCCTCAAACCGCACGGTGTGCATGGCAAGCAGGAACTTATATTCCTGGAGATGAAACCAGTTGTTGGCTCCGTAGGTCACGAACGTTTCGCATTCGTGAGCCGCTTTTCGGGCATTATCATACTTCCCGAGTTGCAGCAGGCACACAAGCCGTTTGTACGCTAATTCCCCGAGCCGGTCCGGGTTGGCAAATCGCTTGAATTGCCCGGCAAGCAACGCCTTGTACTCGTCGCATGCTGAAAGTGAATCGCGATAATTTTGACGGGATTGGAATGCCGCCGTCTTCAGCAAAAATCGAAGGTTAGCAAGCCCGAAGGTCGGGTGCTTCGCGTAGCTCTCTTCCAAAGGAGGCATCGCCCGCTCCGCAACTTCGGCCATCTCGTATTTTTCGCCGCCCGTCGCCGTGAAAGCGCATATAATTTCGGAATAACTATCGCGTGCTCGCTGCTCGGCATGTTCTATTTCTTCTATGCGAAAATATTCTTCCGAGTATTTCCGGCGTTCTTCGTCGTGGCCCGCGTAGGTCGCAATGTAGCGGAGAATGGCTGCGAACTGCATTGCGTTCGCCCAAGCCTCTATCTCAAGAGCTTCGCGCAAGCCATCCTCCGCAATGGATTCGGCCAGAGCATCCGGCCCAAGCGAAACAAGTTCGCTTGCGAGAAAGGCAGCCCGGTTATTCAGGTGCTTGCGTTTGGTTAGCTCCGAATACCCGGCTTCATCCAAATCGAGCACGAACAGCGAATTGAGCAATTGCTGCTTGATCTGAGACTTGTGGGATTTATAGAGAGCGTCGGAAGTCGTTACATTGAATACGGTCTTCGATATGACCTGCTCCGAGCGTTCCGTGCTATCGGTTAACGCCCGGAAAAATCGCGAGGTAAGTTCGCTCGTATCGCCAAGACTCGACAGGCTAATGTACTGTGAACGCTTCGGAATTCCCCGTTTCACAATCCGGGCAAGATCGCGCAGAGCAGCGAAGGAGAGCATGCTAAAAGAACGTGTATAGCACAGAATTACATTCCATCCCGTGTTTTACTTTTTCGACATTACTGTCCTTGACTTTCTTCCCAAAGTGGATATTTTAGTGGCGTATTTAATCACGGTCATGCCCCATCGAGCCGGGCTGGCTAAACCAAGTAGTCTTGTGCCATTAAGAACGCTATGAAAACCCTCGGTGTACTGCTAACCCTGCTCCTGCTTTGCGCGGGAACGTTCAAAACCGATTCGACGGACCTCAACGCCGTCAATAATACCGCGAACGACCTCGGAGTCTGCACCTTCTCGGGCGGCGGCAATTCGGTTCAGTTCGAGGTCGCGCCGAACTCGAATTATGACGATCCGATAGACTTCACAGTCGATTCCGTGACGATCGAAGGCCAAACCGTGACCGAACCGAGCGATGGGCCGGTCACGCTAACGAATGGCGCACAGGTCATCGTCCAGTGCCCATCGACGAATTATGTGGAGATATGGTCGACTGAAAAAACTACTACACCGGTGCAATGAAAAAAGTTGAAAAAGGCCACCGCCTGCAAGGGCAGCAGCCTCGATCTTAAAAGTTAACGCCGCTCCGCGCGAAGCCATTTGCCCGCATAAGCTTGGGGCTTCAACGCGGAAGCGGCATCAACCAAACACTAACATGAAGAAGAAACGAACATGCAGAAGATTAGATTCACACACAAAATTGCTAAATTAGTGGCAATGGGAATGCTGGCCACTGGAACCGTTGTGGGATTATCATCCTGGTCGGATTTTTACGGTGGGCTCCATTACCCTCAAGGATCCTTCTCGGGGGAAGCCGATGGAAGCTCGCAGGATGGAAATGGCAATGTCTCGGTGAATTGCCTTCAGCTTCCCGGTCTGTGTTGCACCTCAGACAACACGGGTGTCACCGTTTACGGCGTAGATCCGACCCCGGCACCAGATTCTATAACCTACGTATTCGTACCTGCACCTCCGGGGAACTAATTCTGGCATCGAGCAGCCCGTGAGTTCCAGCACGGGCTGATTTTTTCAAAGCGATAGTGAATAATTTATTTATGATAACTTTAGCCATCCTCCTCCTCGCCGGTTCCTTAGGTTGCTCCCATTCATCGCAACCAGTTCGGAAGGTTGAGCTCGATCGCGTCGATTCGTTAAGACTTCCGGAGAGTTCTGAATATCCGATCGTGGCAGCAAGAAACATTGACATCAGCCCCAATGGAAAGCTTCTATTGCTGGCCGATAATGTTTCCGGAGTGGTTTCGGTCTATAATCTCCCAGCCTGCACACTACTGCGAGTCATAACACCGACCTTAGATATGTCAGATTCTTTAGCAATACATGGATACCCATGGATGCCCGGTTACAAATTCGTTACGATAGAGGAACGGCCCTCGTTTTATTCTAACCGCTCAGCAATGGCTTATTTCTCCAACGCGCGCTTCATGGATGACTCAACGATCCTGCTCTCCGGACCTTTATACGCATTTGTGCTTTCGCAGGCTTCCTCTTCAGAAGTTCCGACAGAGGTCAGGGTATCCGAATCGAGTATTATGATTTACGACCTCCGCCACTCTCATTTCACACATGTGATTCCACTCGAAACGAAGGGAGATATATGGCCTCAAACGGAAGTTCTGGCGTATGATTCGAAAACCCATCAGGCCATCGTGGACATGTGTGCAAATTTCGAAATGCGGAGAAACCATTATGATTCCGCATGGGCGCTTGCTGCCTACGATTTGAATGGAAAATTCACGCGGTGGCTGGCAAAAGAACCTTTGGAGATGAGGGAGTATTCTCTCGGTGCATCCAATTTCCTGGCGATGTGCCCTCGAGTTGCAGTGAAGCCGGATGGGAACTACATTTATGGATTCAAGATGGTTCCGAGGATCGAGGACCGAGAGTCGGGCGGTGCCCTGTCTTTGGTCGTGCCATCCGATAATCTCCAGTATTTTAGGAATTTTCGACAAACGTTACTTACGCAGGGCTTTGTGCGCTCATCCCAGTTCGACTCCTTGTTTCATTGGAAGCCGTATTGGTTATCCAACCTCGCCGTTCGAGAAGATGGAACGATCGTGGCAATGTCAACGATTCGTACGTCAGAGCGCCCGTTCGAATCAGAGAAGTTGATTCAATGGTATCAGCCTTCCGGAGCGTTGGAGGCAGAAACAATAATACCCTATGATAGCAGCCGCGGCAATATTCAATTGGCGCAGTACCTTCCCTCCCAAAACCAGATTGCAATCCTTACTTCAGACCGCAACGGATGGACCATGACAAGATACGCACCGAAAGCAATTTCAACAGGTAATTGAAGATTAATACGCATGATGAAAATTACAACATTTATTCTCCTCATCGGATGCATGCTGAGTAAGCCATGCTATTCGCAGACGACGAGGATCTCGGCAGAAATGCGTCGAGAGGAACTTTGCAATTCGATGCACCCTTCCGAGAAATCTAATGTCATGATCTTATTTATCAATCCCTCCGAATGTGCGAAGTGTGTGGATGATTTTAATGCGACGGTTTCATGCCTGATGAATAAATTCAGTCTAAAGCCTGTGGCATTGGTCGAGGGCGAAAGGTTTGCAGCGCTTAAAGTCTTTAAGCGGAAGTTTAGCTGGAAATATAGGGATACGCTCGTGGGCTCAGATATGCGAGCGAGTCTCGGCCTTCGCCCCACTACGCGGGTAGCATTCTTATCGAACGATGGAGCCGTGTTATTAGTACTGGATGACGACCAGTTCCTTTCCTTAACTTGTTCGAAAATCGCTTCCCTCCTCGCCGGAAGACTACCAGGAGATCGTTCTCATTCCGTGAAGCGTCAGGTCATTCACTTCAGCAGGACTCCCTGAAAGATTCAGATCGACCGAGCCAGCGCAATAACCCGTGCATTAGAATATTGCACTTTAACGGCATATGGTTTCATCCGGTTTGTCGTTAACTATTTATTGGCCTTCTCAGCCATCATCGGCCCGGAGGATGGCTCGCTTCTTCTCCTCCGCTCGCCCGGGGCATGTCGTTCCTGACACCCGGAGCCTATACCGCCATCGTCACGCTCGGCGGGGAGCAAGCGATGTGCAAATTTTTAATCGAGCGATAAGCAGCGGATTCTTAGCTATTTTCGTTCGTCAGCTTTTCGAGATTAGCCCGGATATGCCGATCGAACTCCGAGAAGACGGCTTCCTTTTGGAGCAAGGGAAATTCCATCTCGTACTCCTTGAGCATCGCGGGGTCCAGCCGGATGGAAACCAATAGCTCCACCGCGGCATCGAACTGATGGTCTTGAATGTAAAGGACTCTGGCACGTCCGTAATGCGGCTCCGGCCAGGCCGGTTCGAAGCTGCTGGAAGTTTCGTAGGCATGGAGGGCTTCACCAAAACGGTGCATTTCGAAGAGCGTCTCGGCGTAGTCGAACCATGCTTCGAAATCTTTCGGCGCAAGTTGGAGTACCATCCGGTAGGCGATGAGCGATTCGTCATGCCGGCCCAGGTTAAAGAGCGCGTCCGCCTTGGCGTACCACAACTCGGAATACTTGTTGTCGATGGCGAGCGCGGCATCGTAATCTTCGAGCGCTTTGGCGTGCTGTTCGAGCGAATCGTAGCAGGAACCTCGTCCGAAAAAGCTTTCGGCATGTTTGGAATTGAATTTCAGCGCCTGCGAGAAACAGCGGATCGCCTCGCGCCAGCGCTTCAGTTCTTCATAAGCATTGGCCAGATTATGCCATGCGCCAACATCCTCCGCGTCGTATTTCAGGCACTCCTTATAGGACTCGACGGCATCCGAAAGCTTGCCCAGGTTCGCGCAGGCATTGCCGCGATTATACCACGCGGCTGGAAATTCCTCTTTAATTGCCAGCGCTAACTCATAGCTTTCTATAGCTTTATGGTACATGCCCATTTGGGTCTGGATGATGCCTCGGTTGTACCAAGCACTGTAATTGTATGGATTAAAATCGAGGTGCGCTTCGTAGGAGGCGAGTGCTTTTTCCAGATCGCCGGTGGAATCGTAGCAGAAGCCGAGTTCATAATAAGCGTCCTTCGCAAACTCTTTCACTTCGGTGAGATAGCGAAAGATGGAGATTGCATCTTCATAGCGTTCGGCCTTTTCGAAGCAAATTCCTTTGTTGAAGAGCGCTTCGTCATTCGAAGGATTGCTCGAGAGCGCGCGTTCGAAAATTTCGAGCGCCTCCTCAGTGCGGCCGGCGCCATCCATGGCCACGCCGTAATTAATCAGAAGCTCGCTATCGGCGGGATTCATCGCGAGCGCGTGCTCGTAGGACTCGATGGCCTTCTCGAAATCGCCGTGATGCGCTTCGAGCATTCCGCGCCGGTGCCAGCCATCGCCATTGAACGGCGCGCGTTCGGTGAGTAGCAGCGCAAAGTCGAGCGCTTCCTCGAATTTTGCGTTCTCAATGCAATAATCCACTAATTCTTCGAGGATATCGGGATGAAGAAACCGCCGCTCTTCGGTATGTCTGGGTTCTTCCGCATGGTTGGGGTAGCCGGGAGCGCCTTCGCCGGAAGATAGATTACGGCGCTTCTCCTCGCGATGCCGTTTCAGCTCTTCTTCAAAGTACTTTTTGCGGCGTTCGCGCGTCTCCTTCGAATCGCCGTCGAACGGCCCTTCGCCTTCGAACCCGAAGTCGTCGAAATTATCGAATCCACTCATAATGGCCCATTGAACTCCATTGTTTTTGACGTGCCAGGATTGCCAGGCATCCCAAAGCAGCGAGGCGTTATCGGCTTACCGCTGCCAAATGGAACACCGGTAACACCCAGAATGCTTCCTTCATAAATCATAATAATACCGCGGATCGGCAAAGTCAAGTCCATTCCGAAAAATGTGGAAAAATACACTGTAAAAACCTCTATAAACACCATTCTTTCCGTCTGAATAGTAGATATACCATTTTATGCAACTTATTCAACTTGCCTTCTAAATTTGAGGATAAGAATTCCGGTTACCGCCGCGAATACTGCCAGCCCCACCATTTCCTTCCAGGAGTCCATTAGCATCTCGACCGTCGCGCCGGCAACGAGGAGGGCAACCACGGCAGAAATGGCAATCGCTACCGGAAGCCCGCCAGCGATCTTAAATGGCCGGGCGAGTTCCGGCTGCAGCCGGCGCAGCCGGAGGAGTGCCCAGAATTCGAGCAGCAATGCAGAAGAATACAGCAGCACATCTACTTTGGCGAGTTGTAGGAACGAGAAGCTGCTCAATATCAAATAAATCACGGCGCTGATGATGATGGCTCGCGCGGGCGTTGCGAATTTATGATGGAGCTTCGTGAAGGATTCGGGCAAATAGCCATCTGCCGAGAGGACGAATGGGATGCGGGATGCGGCAAGCAGACCGGCGACAAAAAGCCCCGCGGCGCTAAGCAGGCCGCCGATGCCGACAGCAATTCGAAGTCCTGGCCCTCCAATCGCGCCGGCAATGATAGGCCAGCTTCCATCCGTCCATTTTGAAATATCCGGGACTGCATCCAGTCCAACGAAGACTGGCAGAAAATAAAAGAGCACGACGAGCGGCAATCCGATCATGAGCGCCTTCGGGAATATTCGTGGCGCGTCTTTCACTTCACGGGAAATAGTGGAGATGGAATCCCATCCGAGATAATTCCACATGATTACGAAGAGACCCATTGCGATTGCCCCGGTAGTTGAAATACCCGAAGGCACTATTGGAGTAGTAATCGCTGAGAAATGATGGAGCGATGGAATCATTCCCAAGCCGAGCAAGACGATAAACGGTACTAATAATGCGATTGCAAAGAGGAGCGCGGCATTCCCGGTGGTGACGACGCCACGAACATTCAGCCAGGCGAGCGGGGCGACCATGGCAATTCGAATCGCGAGACTGAGCGTCGGATCGGACGTTCCAAAACCGATGGCCCCAAGATAATTCACGAAGAGCACGGGATAAATCGCGACATCGACGCAGCTATAAAGATAGGTTAGCCAAGCACAGGCGAACCCGGCGCGTGGGCCAACGCCGCGCTTAACCCACTCGTAATATCCGCCTTCTTCGGGGATAGCGGAACCGAGTTCCGCGCTCAGCAATGCAATCGGCAGCGCCCAAATTATCGCAACGGCGACGATCAGGATAAGCGCCATGCCGCGTCCTGACTGAACAATCGTTTCCAACCCATACGGCCCGCCGCTAACGCAGAAGAAGATGGTCATGACGAGCGGCCATAAGCCCAGCTTGCTCGTGCCGAGGCCGCGATAAGTACCGCGGGAATGGAAGCGGCGAAGGAGAGCTGGCATCTATCCGTGAATCGAATGGATTCCTATCAACGCCTTATCGAACTCCTCGATCAGCTTCGGAACGACCTCGTCGCACGTCAGAATTTCCCTTATCAATCCCGACGATTGTCCCATTTCCAATTCCCCTTCTTCGAGATTACCTTCGAAGATACCCTGCATTTCGCGCTTGCGTCCGAGAAGTTCGAATTCCTCTTCTTTCGTCGCGCCATGCTGCTGCGCATCCAGTGCTTCCAGAGCAAAGCGATTCTTTTTCAGCCGCACCGGGGCGAGCTTCTTTAGTACGAGGACGGTCGAATTATCTTCGGTTTCCACCACCGCTTGTTTGTAGAGCGGATGGGAACTCGATTCGACCGTTGCGGCGAAGCGAGTGCCGATTTGCACGGCCTGCGCGCCAAGTGCCATTGCGGCAAGCATCTGCCTTCCATCCGCAATCCCGCCCGCGGCAATGACCGGGATGCTAACAGCATCGACAACCTGCGGCACGAGGCAGAGTGTCGTGATTTCGTCGATGCCGTTATGGCCGCCCGCTTCGAAGCCCTCGGCGACAACAGCGTCGCAGCCAGCTTCTTCGGCCTTCCGAGCATGCTTCACACTTGCCACGACATGAGCAACGAAGCATCCCGCGTCATTAAGCTTTGCCGTAAAGACTTTCGGGTTCCCAGCGCTGGTGAAGACGATCTTCACGCTTTCCTCGATGGTTATCTGAACGAGCGCATCCACGTCACCGCGCATCAGGGGAATATTTACCCCGATGTGCGCGGCTACTTCCGTCGCTTTCGCTTTTCGAATATGCTCGCGTAACAATTCCGGCCGCATCGAGCCTGCGCCGATGAGGCCGAGCACCCCGGCCCGCGCTGCCGCAACCGCCAGTTTCCATCCCGCCGTCCAGACCATGCCGGCCTGGACGATGGGATACCGAATACCAAGCCGGCGGGAGAGTGGCGTTTGCATTATAATAGCACCCCCGCCTTTTCAAGGCGGGGGCAGGAAGCATGAGCGATCATGCGGGTGGTTAATCTGCTCAGGATTTCTTCTCCGGATAGAGCACGACCTGAACGCAATTTTTCGGATTAAAATAATCCTTCGCCGCCTGGAATACCGTGGATGGCGATATGGAGTTGATGAGCGCCGTGCTTTCGTTGATTGAAACTGGATCGAGATTGTTCCAGAATGCATCTTCGAGTTCGCTCATCCAATATTTATTCTCTTTGAGATTCACTTCGAGCTCATTGGCCATGATCTTGTGAACGCGCTCGGCGTATGTCGCTTCGATCGGTTTGGAGTTGAGGGTGTCGATCTGTCTCCGGACTTCCGCAACCAGTTCCTGGACGCGGGCCGGGTCGCAGCCGAAGTTAATCGAGATGCGATATTCGTCCTTCGGATATTTTTGGAACGACGGAGAAACACGCACATAGTAGGCGCCGCTCTTATCTTCGCGAATATCCTGTAGGAGCTTCATTTGAAACGCTTGCGCCATGGCCGAAAGCCGGAACCGATTCAGGCGCGAAAAAGGCTTATGTCCCGTATAAACCAGCGTGACGATGCTCTTCGGCGCTTCGCCCTTATAGATATTCCGAACGATCGCGCCCGTGGGCGGACGAATACCGACGTCCTTCCACATCGCGCGGTGATGGGCGGATGGCAGGGAAGCCAGATAATCCTCGACGAGCGGGCGCAGCGTTTTCATATCGATATTTCCGACAAAATAGAAGGTGAAGCCGCTTGCATCGCCGTAGAATTTTTTGTAATACGAATACGCGAGCTTGGGACGGATCTCATTCAGGAGTTCCACCGATTCGGGCCGCGTACGGTAATTATCCTGTGTGAGAACAACGCCGAGCGAATCGAAGTAGGTCGCCTCCGGCATCTTCTGCATATTTTGGAGCGTCGCTTTCGTTCGAGTGAGCCACGTCTCCGCGGCCACGGAGTCATAGCGCGGCGCGGTCATATAGAGATACGCAAGCTGAAATAAGGTTGGAAGATCCTTTTTGGTGCTGTGCCCATCGAGCGATTGCTGATACATCGTGATGCTCGGCGAGACAGCGACTTCCTTGCCTTCGAGCATCTTTTCAAGCGTCGGCTCGTCGAAAGATCCAAGGCCCGAACTCTCCACGATATTATCGCCGCTTTCGGCAGACTCGTATTCGGAATTCGGCGCCGTGGAACTTCCGCCTGGCGCGACGGCGTGGAACAGAATCTCGTCATCCTTAAAATTGGTCGGCTTCACAATCACGCGCGCGCCATTCGAAAGCTGCCATACTGTAACTCCAATCGGAGCCAGCGTCGTCTCCTTGACGATCTTTCCCGGCTTGGGAGCCACGGCGATAAGCGGAGCATTCGAAGTATTATCGACGTAAGCGGCATAATGTTCGCTCTTTACATCGTTCAGGATGGCAAGCAGTTGATCTTTCGCCGGCGGCGTGAAATCCTTCGCGGCCGGCCCCTCGAACGTCATGACGGGGCTGGCATTTTGCATAAGTTGCGCCGAGCGTTCGTTCACTTCCTCGAGTGTGATGCCGGGCACAAATTGTTTGTAAAGTGCATATTCGTAGTCGATGCCGGGCGAAGGTTCCTTATCGGTGAAGTTGCGGATATATTCGCCAACGAACGACGCGGATTTGGTTTTGTCGCGCTCGTTCCAACTCTTTTCCATTTTGGCGAGCAAGCTCTTCTTCGCGCGATCGAGTTCCGAAGCATCGAAGCCGGTCTGCTGGGCGCGAAAGACTTGCTGCAAAATCGCCTTCACTCCGGCATCGACGGAATCCTGTTGCAGTAATGCGAAAATGCTAAAGGATCTCAAGTGGGCGATGAACGGTCCATCCCCGGCGCCCGCATAGGCAAGCGGCGCTTCGCCTTTTTGGATGGCTTCCTGAATGCGGTCGTTCAGCATTTCTTCATAGAGATCGGTCACGAGGCTCCTGCGATAATCCGCAACGGTTACTTCGTCTTTCGCCGGGCGCTCGAAGAACATGGTGAAGACCGTCTGCGGCATTTCCCGGTCGGTATCGACGGCGACGTAGGTCTGCGCGTGCATCGGAATCGGGTACTCGATTCTGGGCCGCTCGTTGGGTGGATTCGGAAGCGGCGAAAAGACCTGCTTCACTTCGTTTACCATCGAATCGACATCGAAATCGCCGACGATAATAACGGCCATCAAATCGGGCCGATACCAATCGTGATAGAAGCTCATAATGGTCGAGCGGTGCGCGGTATCAATCACCGGAAGAAGCCCAATCGGGTTCCGGTCGGCATAACGGGAACCCGCGAAGATGACGGGCGCCTGCTTGCGGTAAATGCGCTCGAATGCGCCGCGGCCCATCCGCCATTCTTCGCGGACGACCCCGCGTTCCTTTTCAAATTCGACCGAGTCGAAGGTATCGTAGTGCGCCCATTGCGCAAGAATATCGACGCCGGTATCCAGCACGTTGTTTTGATCGGTCGGCAGTGATTCCTTATAAATTGTCTGGTCGAACCCTGTCTGTGCGTTCAGGTCCGCGCCGAAGCGCGCGCCATGCTCTTCTAGGAACGATTCGAGCGTATTATGCGGGAACTCGGCCGTCCCATTGAAACTCATGTGCTCGTTCAAATGCGCGAGGCCCTGCTGGTCGTCATCTTCGAGGATGGAGCCGGCGTTGACAACGAGCCGAAGCTCCGCGCGGTGCTCCGGGTAACTATTATGCTTAATATAGTACCGCAGTCCGTTCGGCAACGTCCCCGTGCGGACGGAGGAGTCGAAGGGGAGTGGTGAACTGAGATCGAGCGACTGCGCCGAGGCCGCGAGTGGAAAAAGGCAAAGAAGAAGGAAGGAAAGGGTGCCTGATTGTTTCATCGTATTTCGAGGATAAGTGAAGCTCCACAAAAATACGATGAAGCAAGAGGTTCCGGCAAAATGCCGCAATCTCATAATTCACGCATGATATTCCCAGCGCAAAATCAGTATTTTGCCCGAAGCGTTTCGCACAGCGATTCGAGGCGCGTTTGCAGCCGCCGGTCCGCGACCTGGAATGGCTCGCGCAGCGGATCGACCCGGCGGTAGGTAACCGCGCCAAGCGTCGTCGCGCCAAAATCTTTTCTCTGCTTCGTTGCGCTGTCGGGCTGTCCAAAAATCGTCGCCAGTTCGGGAAGGTCATAATCCGTCCGAGCCGTCCGATAGGTCAGATCGGGGAATGCCGGTTTTTCTAAAATGGAATGGTTCATGGGTATGGAAAAATTATTGAAATTTGAGTTGAAAAATGCCAGGCCGTTTCTCATCGAGCGAGCGGATGACGCTCGTAACTTTGCCGAGAATTTGAAAATCGATTTCTGGAGAAATCGGGATGTTCTTGAACTTCGCGTTGGCCGGCTCGAGATAAAAGCCCTTTTTCGATTCGCGGAATGTCTTTACCGTCGCGGAATCATCCAACCGCGCGACGACGACATCGCCATCGTTTGCGGTTTGCTGCTGGCGCACGATAACGAGATCGCCATCGAGGATGCCCTTATCCTTCATGCTCTCGCCCTGCACGCGCAGGCCGAACGTCTTTCGCGAGAGGTCCATCGGCTTGAATGAAAGCCAGCCCTCGACATTTTCGATGGCCAGAATCGGCTCCCCGGCGGTGACGCGCCCGATCACCGGGATCGCGTTTGAATGCCGCTCGCCGCCCACCATCACCGTGGGCCGCGTGACCATAATTGCGCGCGATAGCCCCGCCCCGCCGCGCATGAGAAATCCCTTGCGAAGCAGCGCTTCTAAGTGCTTTCGCACGCCGAACGTCGAGCTGACGCCCAAATAATCGGTGATTTCAGAAATCGAAGGCGGATAGCCCGAAATTTCTAAGTATTCTTCAATGTAATCCAGGACTCTTCGCTGCTGTCTTGGCAGGGAGTCACGATCCGGAATGATTGCCATGATTTTTTCCTCCAGGTTGATGTATTAGTCCCATTTGCTGTATGCCAATGGTGCCTATTTCTCTCAATTGAATTGTCATTTAATGAATAATGCCCTTTTTGAGCCAAATTCGCCAAATGCCGTTTCAGTGCTTCTGATAACACATGCCGCTGGCAGCAGGTGCCCATCAAAGCATTTCCAAAGATACGAAATAAAAATGGCAATGTCAAGCGTTTGCCAAAAATTTCTTGAAAATTGTAATAGCAATTTAGAAATGTCATGTTCTTAGCCAGATAGAAATGTCAGGTGCCCCTGCGTGTTGAGGCGGTCATTTCGCTTTAACCTGTATGAACGAACTCCTGACAATGAGCAAACGAGAACGGCATTATTTGGACGTAATTCACCGGCTGGCCCGCTACCGGAAGGATGGCGATGCGGGGTTGGTGCATAGGCATCGTGGCTGTCCATCGAATCGTGGCCATCGCTCGGAGACGCGGGCGCAGGTGATCGAGCTATACAAGCAACGAGAGTATCGGAATTACGGCCCGCAGACGACATGACATTTCTATCTTGCTTGGCGCTACAAAGGATTTTTCGCCACCCATCTCAGAAGATAGTGTCGACCAAGTCCTCTGCCATATTTTTGGCACAACTTCCCAGACCGGCCCTTTCTTTGAAGTGAAAATGGCATACCGCGCTGCTGGAACTTGCTTTGCAATCATCCCTTCCGGAACAGAGTCAGCAGACGTTACTTTCGCGCCAATTAGGAATGTATATTCGCCGTTTGCGTCCGATTCGTAATCGGTGTACACGGCGATGATGTTCGAATCGGCACGGTTCGGAATTTTCTCGATCACTTTTTCCGACATCACGTGCTGCCATTGTTTCGCGATAATACCTTTGCCAGACATCTCCAAGCATTGCTCGTTCAAGCGGTAATACCAACGAGCGTAAATGCATTTTACGAAACGGGCTTCGAATTCATTGCTGTGGATAAAAGAAAGAACAGAAGGAGTAGAAAAAAAGCAGTGAAGGGCATTGTTACGACTAATTCCGAGGTTACGGTCTTCTCTCGATTCCTTCGCGCACATACCGTTGAAGGAGAAATTCGATTGGCACATTCTCGTTCTTGGCACGCGCCTTCAGCCGCTCTTCGAGGTCAGGGGGCAACGCTACTTCCACCTTCGTTTCGGTGCGTTTCAAGTTTGGAAAAGCGTTTTTCTTCCGAATGGCTTCGGCCTTCGATAAATCGAAGTAATCCGTAGAATCATGCGTAGCCCAAAACTCGAATTCCTCCTCCTCCGACTTAAAATCGGGAAGTGGTTTAATGTACTTGTTCATAATCGGGCCTAAAAGTTTTAAGCATGTCATTGCGAGGAGAGCGAATCGACCGAAGGGAGATT
>DASRZC010000131.1:0-9122 GCA_035686785.1 Kapaibacterium sp. (SeqCode) | reverse complement strand
CTTCATCTCGCCTCCGAGAAGCAAAAAAACATTCTGCCCGTCGTCATCGAAAAGGTAAAGCTTCCATCGAATTTTGAATATTCGCTCGCGGGTTTGCAGCGCGTCCAGTATGACGACCGCCCCGCGATTCTTCAGGCGCTGGAAACGCTGCAACACGGAATCGCCGTGACCGAACCGCTTCCGATCTCCGCCCCCGCGCCGGCGGACAATTCCATCCGCATTGCCGTCCTGCCGTTCGACGATCTTTCGCCCGACCACGACAACCAATGGTTCGCCGACGGCATGATGGACGAACTCATCTCGACGCTCGGAAGCCTGGACCGCGTGAAAGTTCCATCTCGCTCCGATGTCCTGCATTACCGCAAGCACCAGAAAAAAAGCCGCGAGATTGCCCGCGAGCTGGGGGTGCGGTATCTCATCGAAGGCGGCGTTCGAAAAGCGAACGCGAAAATCCGCATCAATGCCTCGCTCATTGATACGCTCTGCAGTGAACAGATTTGGACGAATAAATTCGACGGATCGTTCGAGGATGTTTTTGCCTTTCAGGAATTGGTCGCGAAGAATATCACTGATGCGCTCAAGCTGAAACTCACGCCAACGGAAGAACAATTAGTGGAAGATCATGGCACGCAGAACGCGGAGGCCTACGAACTCTATCTCAAAGGGCGGCACGAGCAATATTATCTTACGAAGGAAAGTTACCTTCGAGCGCTCGATTTATACGAGGCCGCCGCCGCGCTCGACCCGAAATTTGCGCGAGCGCATCTCGGCGCGGCCTCCATCTGCTGCGCGTATTACCGCGAATACTCTCGCGATCCGAAATGGCTCGATCGCGCGGGCGCGAGCCTTGCCAGTGCGGAAGCGATTACCGGCGAAAGCTCGAATTCGCTCCGGGTTCGAGGCATGATTGCATGGTTGAAGGGTGACAACCCGGAAGCGATTTCGTTCCTCACTCGTGCTACGGAGCTCGATTCGAAAAATCTCAGTTCTTACAATATCCTCGGAAATATCCAAATCTCCATTGGCAATTATCCCGCAGCCATCCATGCCTTTCAGCGCGCGGCGGACCTTGAGGGGAGCACACAGGCGTACTTTAACCTTCTGACAGCATTATCTAATGCCAAGGACCGAGTGCGCCTACTGGAAACCGCGAACAAGGCGCTCCCGGTTTTCGCTCGGTATCTGCTCCGGGAGCCCGGCGACCAAAGCGCCCTGGTTTCACGGGCGTTCGTTCTCTTTTGGGCTGATAGAATACAGGAGGCTGAGGATGCGGCCGCCCTTCTACTCGCCCGCGACGATTTAAGTGGGCAGGCGCTATATAATCTCGGCTGCCTGTTCAGCTCCGCCGGCAATCAGCAAACGTTCGTCGCCCTCTTTCGGAAGGCGATCGACCGCGGGTTCCGATCGATCGAGGAAGCACGCTCGAATGAGGTGGATATTCAGGAACCCAATTACCGGCTTGAATTCCAGCAACTTCTGAGCGAGCTTGAAACAATCATCGAGCGTGAAAATGCCATTCCCTCGATGGCCTGAGTGGTTACGGAGTGGTTACCGCAGTGTCCTGAACGACAACGATGGCCACGTCACCCTTCCCGTTCGAGTAGTTCGACACGTTAACCCCGAACTGGTTTGCGACTCCGGGAAGTCCCGGTAAGGTGCTGACAAGATTGTAGGCAGCCCCGCCATCGGTCGCGGTAACTGTAAGAGTCTGAAGCGTCGCGATGGGAAGAATTTTGCGAGAACTCCATACATTTGGCGTAGTGCTTTGAAGGGGGGCGATCCCCGGTGCTCCGGTAACGGTCACGCTCTGGTTGGCAGACCCAATGAAGTAAGCGGAAATAATAACAGCATCGCCGTTATTGCCGCTGGGAACCGTTGCCGGCATTCCTACGGTCATGGCAACAGAGTTGTTGGCGGCTCCTGGGGTAATCGTCGTTATAGGATTTGTGCATTTCATGGGCGCGGGCGGCGGTGGCGCAGGGGTCGTGGTAGCAGTGGTGTCGGAGGTGTTGGTCGCGGAACCGCTCTGCTTGGAGCATCCATTCAGGAGCGCGATAACCAGCATTGCCGGGAGCAAGAATCTTTTCATCGATGTATTTAAAAAAAATGAGAACTTCTATTGGGTCGGGAGGAGAATCGCTCAATCCAATTATGCAAAGATACGACGAAAAAACCGCCCGTGCCTTAAAAGCATGAGGTGGTGGGACACTTCCTCCGGCACATACCTGTTCTTTTGCATTCGGTTGGTATCTATCGTTCATGGCTGAAATTTTTATCTCGTATTCGAAGCAGGACCGTCCGAAGGCACTGGACCTTGCGGCGGAACTTCGCGCGAAAGGATTTTCGGTCTGGATCGATCAGGGCGGGATCGAGGGCGCGCAAAATTGGTCGGCGCGAATCGTCGAAGGGATTACGGACTGCTCCACGATGGTGCTTCTTGTTTCCCCGCAAGCCGTTGCATCTCGCAACGTGGCACGAGAGGTACACCTGGCCTACGAAAAGAGCAAACACATCCTTCCGGTTGTAATCGAGAGGGTAAAGCTGCCAGCAAATTTCGAATATTCGCTCGCGGGTATTCAGCACGTTTATTATAACGATCGTCCGGCTATTTTTCAGGCTCTCGAACTTTTGCGGTCCGGTGTTCCCGCTACGGAAGAGTTGCCGGACCCGTACGAACCGGCTGACGATTCGATTCGCGTGGCCGTGCTGCCCTTCGACGATCTCTCCCCGGACCACGACAACCAATGGTTCGCCGATGGCATGATGGATGAACTCATCTCCACGCTCGGAAGCCTGGACCGCGTGAAGGTTCCCAGCCGCTCGGACGTAATGCATTACCGCAATCACCGCAGGAAGAGCCGGGAAGTTTCGAATGAACTGGGCGTCCGCTATCTGATCGAGGGAGCGGTCCGAAAAGCCGGCGAACGAATACGCATCAATGCGACGCTCATAGACACGCGGCACAACGAGCAACTTTGGGGAAACCAGTTCAATGGCTCGTTCGAAGATGTCTTTACCTTCCAGGAAACGGTCTCGAAAAGCATCACCCAGGCATTGAGCCTCCAGCTTGCGCCGAAGGAAATAGTGAAAATCGAAGCGCGCCCCACCGAGAACGCGGAAGCCTACGAACTGTATCTGAAGGGTCGGCACGAACAATACTATTGCACTAAGGAGAGCTACGAGCGGGCGCTTAAATTTCATGAGCAAGCCGCCGCGCTCGACCCCACGTTTGCACGGGCCCATGTCAGCGTGGCAGCGGTATGCTGCGTGTATTACCGTGAATATTCGAAAGACCCCAAATGGCTTGCTCGCGCCGAGGCAAGCCTTGCCAAGCTCGAGTCCATCGCCGGTGAGACATCGAGATCGCTCTATATTAGGGGAATGATCGAGTGGTTGAAGGAGGACGATCCGGCTGCTATCGCGACGCTCACCAGATCCACCGAACTTGACCCCAAGAGCTTCAATGCCTTCAACGTCCTCGGAACGATCTACATGGAGAGTGGTGAGTATCCTGCTGCCGTCGAGGCATTTCAGCGAACGGTCGATCTTGAAGCGAATTCGTTGTCGTTTCATAATCTCCTTGCCGCTCTCGGAGCCACCGAGGAAAACGAACGTCGTATCCAGGTCGCTCAAAAAGCTCTGCCCGTATTCGAACGGTATCTCCTGCGTGAACCGGACGATCTGAATGCAATGGTCACGAAGGGTTTCGTCCTTCACTGGGCGGGTAGAAATGTCGAGGCCGCCGAAATTGCGGACCGGCTTTTCGACCGCGACGATCTGAGCGGACAAGCACTCTATCACCTCGGAAATCTTTACGATTACCTCGGTAAACCCGAACTCTATATCCTATTACTTCGAAAAGCAATAAAGCACGGATACCGCGAGATCGAAGGAATGCGTAACGCCAAATTTGACGATAAATACCCGGCGTTAGAGAGCGAATTCAAGGAAATCCTGAAAGAATTCGAAGAACTTATCGAGCGAGAAAAGAACCTGCCGGTAGAGTAGATTATTTTTGATGTCACGCAAGTCCCCTGAGCGGTAACTGGACACTTCATTTCGCTCCTGGCTGTTGCTCGGATGAAATCTTTTCCATGCCACACATCTTCATCTCCTACGCAAAATCCGACCGAACGCACGCTCTTGACTTGGCGGGCGAATTGCGCGCGCATGGATTTTCGGTATGGATCGACCAAGGCTCCATCGGCGGCGCGAAAAATTGGACGACCGAAATCGTCGAGGCTATCGACGCCTGCTCCACATTCCTATGCCTGCTTTCACCCCACTCTCTTGCATCGCAAAATGTCGCGAAGGAACTGCATCTCGCCTCCGAAAAGCAAAAGAATATTTTGCCGGTACTGCTCGAAAGGGTCACGCTGCCGAGTAATTTCGAATATTCCCTCGCCGGTTTGCAACGCGTCCAGTATGAGGACCGCCCCGCGATCCTTCAGGCGCTGGAATCGCTTCATGGCCTGCCAGCCGCGGAAGCGCTCCCGCCGGTAACGGCTTCCTTGCCGGCAGACGATTCGATCCATATCGCCGTGCTCCCGTTCGACGACCTTTCGCCCGACCACGACAACCAATGGTTCGCCGACGGCATGATGGACGAACTCATCTCCACTCTCGGAAGCCTGGACCGCGTGAAAGTTCCATCGCGCTCGGATGTGCTCCATTATCGCGATCATCGCAGGAAAAGCCGGGAGGTTTCGAATGAACTGGGTGTCCGCTATCTGATCGAAGGCGGCGTGCGAAAATCGAAGGAGAAGATACGCATCAATGCCTCGCTCACCGATACACTCAAGGGTGAGCAGCTATGGTCGAATAAGTTCGATGGGACGTTCGAGGATGTCTTTGCCTTTCAGGAATCGGTCGCAACAAACATCACCGCTGCTTTGAAATTAAAACTTAGTCCTCAGGAAGAGCAACAAGTAGAAGATCATGGCACCCAAAATGCCGAAGCTTACGAACTCTATTTGAAAGGCCGGCACGAACAGTATTACGTTACAAAAGAAAGTTACCTTCGCGCGCTCGAACTATATGAACAGGCCGCCACGCTCGATCCGAAGTTCGAGAGGGCGCATATTGGAGCAGCCTCAATCTGTTGCTTCTATTACCGCGAGTATTCGAAAGATCCAAAGTGGCTAAACCGCGCCGAAGCCACCCTCGCAAAAATAGAATCGATTGCCGGTGAAACAGCAAGATCACTCTATATTCGTGGAATGATCGAGTGGCTGAAAGGCGATGATGTGGCTGCAATCACCACCCTAACCCGCTCAACCGAATTGGATCCGAAGTATCATAACCCGTTCAATGTACTCGGAGCGATTCACATGGGGAATGGAAATTACCCCGCGGCGGCGGAGGCACTTCAGCGAGTGACGGAGCTTGTGGAAACTACGATGGGCTACTTCAATCTCCTTAATGCGATCGCGCAGACGGGTGACAACGAGCGACGAATCCAAGTGGCGGAAAAGTCGCTCCCCGTGTTCGACCGGTATCTCCTCCGCGAACCGGAAGACCACCAATCCGCCGTCTCCCGAGCGTTCATCCTGCTCTGGGCCGGGAAAAAAGAAGAGGCGGCCGAAGCGGCAGCCAATCTCCTCGCACGTAGCGAGCTGAGCGGGGTTTCGTTATACGATCTCGGATGTCTCTTTGGCGATTTGGATAAGCCAGAGCTATTCGTCTCCCTTTTTCGAAAGGCGATCAAAAACGGATATCGCGAGATTGAGCAAACGCGCAACCTCGTAAACGATATCACAAATCCCGCGTTACGGCGCGAACTCCAGCTTGCCCTCGATGAACTCGAAAAGGTCATCCAGCAAGAATCGGTCGAACAGAGTGCATGATAATACCAGCAATTGCTACTGCTGTACCACGAATCCATCCTCCACGACCACCACCGCTTGATTGGCACTGTCATCCGTGAATGATGTTACATCGTACCCAAGAATATTATTTCCCGCCGTTAGCGGGCCACTTTTAGCATCAGGATAGGCAATCGACTTGAGCGTGGCGGAAATATTAATCGTCAACGATTTGGCTGCAGGGGCATCAACCCAGGATGACTTGAACTCGCCGGCAGGAATTTGGACTTGACCGTCAACAGGCGTTTGGTTAGTATAAGTAATAGCGAGGCTCGTCGCACCAGCAGGGACTGTTACTATTTGGGGTTCATTGCCAATGAAATAGACAGTGACTAAAACAGGATTACCGGTAGCCAGTGCATCTTTATTCAACGTTAGATCCAAATCGCCGGCAGCAGGAGGAGGAGGAGGTCCTTGTGCTACACTCGGGGGCATGAGCTTTGTGGTCGCGGCCAAAAAATCAATGCGCTTTTTTGCACGTTCCGTCTTTTTCTCGCAGCCAAAGTTTGCGAACGCAATAGATAACACAAGCACAGGAATGTAGATTTTTTTCATACTCGAATTTTTCTAAAAAAGTGAAAAAACAGCAACCGAACAGGCGAGTACTCAAATCACTCGAACCTTACGAATGCAAATATACGACGGAAAAACAGCCCGCGCTTGAAAAGCATGATTTCAATTTTGGGTGGAAACGATTTCCGAGCTATTTTGCCTTTAAAAATACCTTTCTAATGTTTTCAGGAATCGCCACAAAAAAGTGATATGGTTTGTTGATAACTTTTTAGAACGTGTCAAATTAGTCCAAAAATGAAGTTATTCATGAAGCACAAATGCGTGTGCATGTTAAAAATAGTTTTCACGGCTTTTGCCTGGTCAAGCGATATTCCTTGTTTGCAATAGAAGGGACTTCCTTTCAAAAATGAATTTGCCAGGCATGGAAAGAAAATTTTGAATGGCCCCTATTTTTTTTTAAGAAGCAGCTAATACTGAAGGCGGCTACGATGGAAGCATTTTTCCCGGAACGCATTCGCCCGAATTTCGGTAGTTTATGCTCGTCGGAATTTTTTGGAATTCATTTCGTTCACTTTCTTTCCAGGCGCATCGACCACGATGCAATTTTCGTTCACGTTTTAGCAATTCGATTCATTCTCATTTTTTGCTTATGAAATCTCGCATACTCTACGCACTTCCAGCAGTTCTCTTCGCGGCCTTCGTCGCCATCACGGGTATCCTTCCTACTCCGCAAACGGGCGGTTTGATCGTGGGCGATCTACACGCCGCGAACCCGGTGCCCGTCGATACGACGAAGAAGGGCGCCCAAATCAAGATCGATGAAGACAGCTACGATTTCCACAACATCGAGCAGGGCACGCTGGCCATCCATGATTTTCTCATCCAAAATACCGGGACGGACACGCTCGTCATTGCGAGCACCCGGCCCTCGTGCGGATGCACCGCCGCGGTGCTCGATGCGAAGGACAATCGCATCCCGCCGGGCGGAACGAGCCGCCTGAAGGTCACCTTCGACGCAAACAACAAGCCCGAAGGACCGATCATCAAGAGCGTGACGATCATCTCGAATTCGAAGACGAACCCGGACGCGATGGTACGCATTCAGGGCCGCGTCGTCAAATCGCTACTCGCGCATAAGACGATGATGCACTTAGACGGAATTTTCCAGGGCAACTGCGCCACCTGCCATGTCGATAAAGGGCAGGGCGAGCTTGGAGCAAGGCTCTACGAAGCCGATTGCGCCGTGTGCCACGGCACGAAGGCCGACGGCAAGCCGGGGCCGGAACTGGCCAGCACCGCAATGCTGAAGCACACCCCGCGCGAGTGGCAGACGATGATCGCTAACGGCATTCCGAATACCGCCATGCCGGCATTCCATAAGCGCAACAAAGGCCCGCTCGGCGACGAGGAGATTTCCTCCCTCATCGAATACATGGGCGCTTTCAAGAAGGAAGCCGAACGCAACAACACGCTCAAATCGCTCGGACCGGCAACCGAAGGGGCATCGACTTCGGCCAAAGTGAAGAAGGATTAAAATGTAGCGCAAACTTCCGTTTGCGACCCAGCGGAGGAATCGCAAACTGAAGTTTACGCTACACGGTTTGCGCTACATGGCATAAATTTTCGTATTTTGAACAGCCCGTCGCATCGCTACGGGCTGTGACTTAATTTTCTCAAAAACAAACATTCACGACCTATGAAGAAACTCACTACCGTTTTATCCAGCCTTGCGTTGGCAGCCGCAGGCGCATTCTTTTTCGCGAGCTGCACCAATCCCTCGTCGCCGGCAGTGACCGTCGGCGCTCCGACGAACCTTGAAGCGCTCTCGAAGGACGCCAACACCATCAGCATTAAATGGACGCGTGGCGCTAATGATACCGCCGCCGAGTCGGTTTCCGTTGCATCGAACGGAACCACCACATCTACTGTCCAGGAGCCTGCAACGGTCACCTCCCTGGATCTGACCACGCTGAGCACTGGCACCGTTTACACGATCACCGTCACCTCGTCCGGTGGCTCCGTGAGCATTCCCTGGATGACGGCGGTTCGTACCCCCGGCCTCCGTCTTTATCAATTCTCTTCGGGCCAACAAAGCGGGCTTCAGTTAAACGGGCCGGGAGGCCATGCCGCCGTTGTTAGCGCGGCGAGTGCGAATATTTCAACGATGGATTTTTACTTAGAAGATGTCGAGCACGACAACACGATTACTACCTCTTCAGGGCTTTCCTTCGAAGGTCCTCAATTCCTCAACGATCCGAGCAAGGGGGAAACGTGGCGTAATTCTTACTTTCAGGATGATCAGCTCTATGTTCATGGAGGTCTGGATAGCACTTATTCCGCGACCGATTTCAGCACGTTCCTTGCCAACCCGAGTGCGGGACACAATTCATACGATATACCTGATGTCCAAGAGAATGATCGCGTGCTAACCGTTGCCACACAGGACGGTAATGTTGCCAGGATCGATATCGTCCCTGATGCTACAACCGGCAAGCTATATTCCGGCAGCGGGACGAATAAGTACATTACGGTGAACGTGTCCTATCAGCCTATCGCTGGCAAGCCTTATGCCGCCAGACCCCACCCATTCCAGGGGGTGCGAGAGCCGAGAAATTCCGTCAAATAGTTTTTGAGCCAGAGGCCTCACCCCCAACCCCCTCTCCCTGCTGGGAGAGGGGGCTTTTTATTCCTTTTTTTTCTCCCCTTCTCCCAGCAGGGAGAAGGGGCCGGGGGATGAGGCCGCTT
>DASRZC010000130.1:0-8581 GCA_035686785.1 Kapaibacterium sp. (SeqCode) | reverse complement strand
TATTAAGGATTAAAGCGTCAATGTCTTCTTTGGTAATATCTGCCGTTCTTTTGTTGATCATTGCTATGAGCGGTTCTTAGATCAATATAATAAATTTTTAAAACAATTCGCCCGTGTAACATCACTAATCTCGAAGTTATGCCCGGGGGCTACGAATACGTCGTTCCTTTGGCACTAAAAAATTGTGGAACGCTTTCGGTCTTTCTTCCGGCGCTGAATTTCGTCGAGTTCTTTTGCTAAGGACGAGTTTCTTCCTTCCTCGTCGAGGCGCCGAACGTATTCCTCGACCGGCAAATGCCCAAGGCGTTTGTAGTTCGCGTCTCGTACGCTCCGCACCCATTCAACGGCGTCAAAATCCTTTTTCTTCTCTTCCAAAGATCAACTCTTATGGAGTCCGAATGTCAATTAATCATTCCCCGCTCTTCCAATCGAACGAGTCTAAAAAACTGGTATCATAATCGCCACAGGGATGAGCCTGGCTTACGATGCCACAACAAACGGCGGCTCAAATTCCAGCTTGCGAAGATCGATGATCTTGCTGGCATACTGATAAATATCGATCCCGACAATATTTCCTTCGCTATCGAAATCGAGCACCACATTCGGCGCAACCTCGCGCGTATCGGCGGAAGCTCGTTCGGCAAGCTCGATGTATAGCGAATCGGTGTCCTTATAATAACTGAATTTCATGGCCGTTTTTCTGGCTTAAAACTCCGGTCCGGAAACGCATTGAGTACGGTTTCCCCGTCCGGTAATGTAATAACACGCAAGAACTTATCTAATTCCGGGATAAATTTCCAGAACCGTTTTCTGCCATCGGGCTGAACTTCGGTATATTCAGGTTGATCGATGGTGCGCTCAATCCATTCCGTTAGAAGATAAGCTCTTCTCGGTCGAACGTCATTCTCGAAATATCCCGTGGTCTTCATCGAACGGTCTCAAACTAACAGGCATCATCCCCCATGCTTCCAATCGAATGTCTCTAAAAAATGAGTATCGAATTCGCCGGCGCGGAAACGTTCGTCGCGCATGAGGGCGCGGTGAAATGGGATCGTCGTTTTGATGCCTTCGACGATCATTTCGTCTAAGCACGATTGCATCCGGTCGATCGCCTCTTCGCGGTCCTCGCCAAAGGCAATGATCTTGCCGACGAGCGAATCGTAATAGGGCGGAATCTGGTAACCGGCATAGACATGCGAATCGAGGCGAACGCCATATCCGCCCGGCGCGTGGAAGCTCGTGATCGTTCCAGGCGATGGACGAAAATCTTTTTCGGGGTCCTCCGCATTGATGCGGCATTCAATCGCATGACCTTCCGGCTTGCGCGGTCGCTTGGAGATTCTACCGCCCGCTGCAACATGGATTTGCTGCCGAATCAAATCGAGGCCAATCACCTGCTCGGTTACCGGATGCTCGACCTGAATGCGGGTGTTCATCTCCATGAAGTAAAATTTGTTATCCTTATCAAGGAGGAATTCGATCGTGCCGGCGCCGATATATCCAACGCTCGCGGCGCCTTTTACGGCGGCCGCGCCCATCGCGTTTCGAATTGCTTCCGTCACGACTGGCGAAGGAGATTCCTCGACAAGCTTCTGGTGCCGCCGCTGAATCGAACATTCGCGCTCGTTGTAATGGACGACGGTTCCATTCGTATCTCCGAAAACTTGTATCTCGACGTGGCGCGGCTTATCGATATATTTTTCGATATAGACGTCGCCATTGTTGAATGCGGCTGCGGCTTCGGTCTGCGCCATCGTGACCTGTTGCGCGAGGTCGTCGATGTTATGGACGATTCGCATTCCGCGACCGCCTCCGCCAGCAACGGCCTTTATAATAACCGGAAGTCCAATAGTTTCAGCCACTTGCCGCGCTTCTTCAATGTCTTTTATAACGCCATCGGAACCCATGACGACAGGAACTCCCGCCGCCTTCATCGTATCTTTTGCGCGAGCCTTATCCCCCATGGCTTCGATCATTTCGGGCTTGGGACCGATGAAGGTGAAGCCGGAGGCGTCGCAAATATCGGAGAACTCTGCGTTCTCGGCGAGAAAACCGTAGCCGGGATGAATCGCCTCTGCATTCGTCAGATGCGCGGCGCTGATAATGCGCGGGATATTGAGATAACTTTCGCGGCTCGGTGGCGGTCCGATGCAGACGGCTTCATCGGCGAATCGGACGTGGAGCGAATGCCGGTCGGCCTCGGAATAAACCGCGACGGTCTTGATGCCCATCTCGCGGCAGGTGCGGATAATGCGAAGCGCGATCTCGCCGCGGTTAGCTATGAGAATTTTAGAGAACAAGGCTATTCAATTTCGAGCACAAACAGTGGCTGCCCATATTCGACCGGCTGCCCATTCTCGACGAGTATCTTCACGATCTTTCCCGCCGCGTCGCTTTCGATTTCGTTCATCAGCTTCATCGCCTCGATGATACAGAGCGTCGTGCCATTTTCGACTTGCTGGCCGACCTGCACATACGGATCGGCATCCGGCGATGGCGCGCGATAAAGCGTTCCGACAATCGGGGATTTCACCTCGTGCGTGTTCGCGGATGGAGCCGCGGATGCAACCGGAAGCGCCGGCGCCGTTGGTTGCTGCGGCATCGGATAGCCGCCCATCTGCGGCATGGCGAACATCGCCGGCTCCTTCGCACGGCCCAGCGTTACGCGCGAGCCTTCCTCGTCGATTTCAAGCTCGGTCAACGTGCTTGATTCGAAGAGCTTGATGAGTTGTTCTAAATATGATAGATCCATCGTGCATTGTAGCCGTGACCTTTAGGTCACGGCGAATTATCTTCGCCACCGTGACCTGAAGGTCACGGCTACAAAAACCGTGACCGGAAGGTCACGGTTACAAATTAAGCTTTTACCCGCTCCAGATACATCCCCGTCCGGGTATCGATACGCACTTTGTCACCCTCGTTTAGGAAAAGCGGCACGTTTACCGTCGCGCCGGTCTCGAGCTGGGCCGGTTTCGTCGCACCGGTTGCGGTGTCGCCGCGGAGGCCGGGATCGGTCTTCGAGATTTGAAGAATCGCGAAGTTCGGCGGCTCGATGGCGACGATCGTCCCATCTCCCGAGAAAAGAATATCGCAATTATCCGATTCTTTCAAAAATTTCGCGCCCGCGCCGACAGCCTTCTCCGGCACGTTGATTTGCTCGTAGGTGGTGTTATCCATGAAGACGAAATCAGAGCCATCGCGATAAAGAAATTGCATCGGTTTTTGCTCCATTCGTACCATATCGACTTCCTCGCCCGAGCGGAAGCGGACTTCCTTCAGGTTGCTTGTCTTCATATTGCGCATCTTCGCCTGCACGAACGCGCGCAAGTTGCCGGGGGTCCGGTGGGTGTATTCTTCGATCCGGTAGAGTTCACCCTCCATCCGGAGCACCGCGCCGACCCTAAAATCATTTGTTGTCGCCATTAAACCTGGATTTCGCTGATTATTTGCTGATTTCGCTTATTATTAATTATTGAACGCACGAAAACAGGCCGTTTCTCAGGACGTTCCTGAATGCAAGTGCAAAATTACGAAGAAGCAAGAGACTCACTGCCATTTTGATTTCGGAACTTGATTCAGCGTTCGTTCATTGTCATTCGTTGCTTGTTTCAAATCTTCCGCTTTTACCGATTATGATGTTTTCCTATCGTTCTTTTTTCGCATTTTTGTTTTTGACGTTTGTGGTTTCGTGCAGCAATAACTCCAGCAATAATAACGTCGTGTATTCGCCGGTTGGCATGTCGGATACGATGAACGGGAAATATTGGTCTGCTACAATAGTTCTTGCAAGACACGCAGAAGAAGGAACCGTACATTTGAGTGGTGCAAATTCTGCTGACTCCTTAGTCTTATCTTTTGATGGCGCCATCGGTGGTGTCAATGGCTACACCGGTGATGTGCCTATCGAAGAAGCGCTTTACCAAAACTCGCAATATCTCGACACGGTGAATGGCACGTTACATATCTCGATCAATACATCGTCACATATTGAAGGAACATTCGTTTTACATGGAGCAGATTTTCAAAACCAGAATCCGATAACGATCTCAGGCGGGAAATTTTCTGCAAACTTTTAGAGTCACAGCGCCGGCAGCATATACGAAGCCCTGAGCATAGTCATTCGTAATTCGTAATTGACTTCGGGTCCCAAAAATGCTTTTCCATATCCACTAACTCCTCTTTGAACGTCACACCTTCGCGGCGAAGCATTTCTCGCATTTTATCATAGCCGCCGAAATGGTGCGCGCCGGAAAGCGCCCCGATGCGATTGATAACGCGCTGCGCGGGAACATCCGAATCCTCGGGCAGCGCAGACAGAGCCTGGCCGACCATCCGCGAAGAGCCTTTCATCCCAAGCACTTCGGCGATGGCGCCGTAGGTGGTTACTTTTCCGAAAGGGATTTGTTCTACAATTTCATAGACGCGGGCGTAGAAGCTGGGCTTCGGCTTGCGAAACTTCGGCTCAGCTAAGTCCTTCATGGGACTCATGCGACCCATAGGTCTCATAAAATCTTGCGGAAAGATTCAAAAATAGCGATTGTCGGCACCGGGGTTAGCGGGCTTGCGGCTGCTTCGCGGCTTCTGCAGCATGGCTTCAGTAACCTTACCCTTTTCGAAGCGCGAAAAGAGGCCGGCGGCCGAACGCGCTCGTACGTCGATCCCACGACCGGCGACACGCTTGATAACGGCCAGCACCTGATGATGGGTTGCTACCACGCGACGCTCGAATACACGCGCATGCTCGGTTCCGAGCATCTTTTGCAACGCGCGCCGCTATGGATTCACTTCCACGAGGCTGGCCGCAATGTTCCAGCGATCCTGCGGCTCTCACCGAATTCCAACCTTCTCGCGGGACTTTGGCGTTCGCGACTGTTTACGCCGCGCGAAAAATTTGCCGCGACGCGGCTTGGGCTTGCGATCGATGCTTCCTCCGCAAAAAATTGCGAGAGCATGACATGCGAAGCATTGTTTCGCAAGCTGCATCAGCCCGCCGGATTAGTCAGAAAATTGTGGGGGCCGATCGTTCTTGCCACGGTCAATGCGCCGGTCGAGCAAGCAAGCGCGGTTTTGTTCGTCAATGTTTTGCGCGAAGCATTTTTATCGGGAAGCGAAGCGAGCGATCTATTGCTGCCCAAGTCCGGACTTTCCGATTTGTTGATCGATCCCGCGATACGAATACTGGAAAAGAATGGCATAACGGTTCGACTTTCTACTCCAATCCGCAAAATTGAAAAACAAGAGGCTTCTCTGCGAATCGCAACCGATGATTCGTCTGAAGTTTTCGATGCGGTAATTTATTGCGGGCAATCATCCGATCCCCTTCCGCAAGAAATTCGATCCTCTCTTCCCGAATTCGAATACTCGCCCATTGTCAACGCCTATTTTTGGCTGGGCCGGCCGGTGCTTCGCGGGCCGATCCACGGATTTCTCGGAACCACGTTGCAGTGGGTGTTTCCGTGGCCCTCGAACTATGCGGCGGAGCGGCTGGCGCTCACCGTAAGCGCGGGCAATGCGCTCACCGAGCGCACCAACGAAGAAATCCGGCACATCCTTTGGACAGACCTGTGTGCCGCAGTTCCGGCAGCGCGGGAAGCACGCATTATGCACCACCAAATTATTCGCGAAAAACGAGCAACGCCGCTGCTTACACCTGCCGTCCAACAAAGCCGTCCACGTGCCTCCACAGCAATCGAAGGGTTATATTTAGGCGGGGATTTGGTGCAAAATGGCCTTCCCGCAACTATCGAAGGGGCGGTTCGTAATGGATTCGCTGCGGCGGAGTTATTAGTTCGGCAAGTCGGAAACGTGCAACTTGCATCTACCGGCGAGCCAAACGCGGTTCCGGAATCGTGAACGATTTTTATTCAAAAGAGACTATACATTTCGATCGAGGCTCCGTACAGGATTGGAATAGAATTTTCAGACTGCACTAACATTGATAAGAATATAGAATATGGCTGAAACAACCGTGATTCAAGCACCGAAGCCCCAGGCCGATGGGACCGCCGCGAAACTGCCCCTCGCGCCGCCCACGGTAGTGATGAAAAAAGTCACACTCGGGCAAAAAAAGCGCAAAATAAGTCCGGCGATTATCGTGCTCGGCGTTGTCGTGCTCGGAGTAGTATTCTGGTATTTCTTTCTTCACAAGCCGGCCGCGGCTCCGACCGTCGTTCGATACTCCGCCGTCGATATGGGCGATATTTCCCGTAGCGTAACAGCGACGGGAACCCTGCAAGCTACTACGACCGTGCAGGTTGGCAGTCAGATTTCGGGGCTTGTCAAAAAGATTTATGCGGATTTCAATACAAAGGTAAAAGCCGGGCAGCTTCTGGCGCTGCTCGATACCACCCCCTACTCCGCGGCGCTCGCGCAATCCGAGGCGACGGTCACGAAAGCAAAAGCCGATGTGGAACTCGCGCGGGCCAACGAGGCCCGTTCGCATCAACTACTTTCCGCGCAGTTGATCTCCCAATCGGATTACGATGTTACAAAAAATGCGCTTCAGGATGCGCTCGCAACCTATTCGCAGGATTCCGCGCAGCACGAAACGGCGGTGGTAAATCTTAGCTATACGCACATCCGCTCTCCAGTCGATGGCGTGGTGCAGGCGCGCGATGTCGATAGCGGACAGACCGTCGCGGCAGGACTTAACGTCACCACGCTCTATGTGATCGCCGAGGACCTGACCAAGATGCAAGTCGCCGCCGCGGTTGATGAAGCCGATATTGGAAGCGTCGCAATAGGGCAAGATGTCAGCTTCACGGTGGAAGCCTTCCCCAACGAGACGTTTCATGGCGTCGTCTGGCAAGTTCGAATCAATCCGGTGACGACTCAAAATGTAGTGACTTATACCGTCATCATTAATACGCCCAATCCGGACGAGCGATTGCTACCCGGAATGACGGCCACGGTCAACATCATCAATGCAAGCCGGACGAATGTGATGCGTGTGCCGGTTGCGGCCACGCGCTTTGTGCCACCGCCCGATTTCCTTGCCTCGATGGGCATGAAAGGCGCGGACACCGTGCGCCAACGCAAGCCGCGCGCGGCCGGCGATACCTCGCATCACGGGATGACGGTTCCGGGACTCTCCGGCCCCCCCAGCGCGGAAAACAAGCCAACTTACTCAACGGTCTATATTAAAACGAATGCGAAAAGCGGAGCACAATTGCAACCCGTGCATGTCGTGGGTGGACTTTCGGATGGGAATTATACGGAAGTCTTAAAGAGTACGCCACCGCTCAAGGTGGGTGATAGCGTGGTCGTTGCGGCCTTTGAAATGAATGCGGCGGCGCCCTCGGCAGCCTCATCGCCAATCGGTGGGCGCGCTGTGATGCATCATTAAGGATTACGACATGCTTAATCAAGTATCAAATAGCGTCGTCATGGCATTTCAGTCGCTCGTGTCGAACAAAGTTCGCGCGGCGCTGACGATGCTGGGGATTATCATCGGCGTCGGCGCCGTCATTACGATGAATGCCATCGGCCAGGGCGCATCGCAGTCCGTTGCAAATCAAATCAATGCGATGGGAACGAATGCACTGATGATCTTCCCCGGCGCGACGAATGTTGGTGGCATTTCATCTGGAACCGGAGGCAGCGTTCACCTGACCGAAGCGGACGCCAATGCGCTGAAAAGCTCGACGTGGCTCACCGCCGTATCGCCAATCGTCAACACCAGCGCGCAAATTATTGCGGGTAGTAATAATTGGGCCACGCATATCACGGGAGCCACACCGGACTATTTCATCATTCGGAATTGGCCGATTGTCAGCGGAAGTGCCTTCACCGACGCGGATGCGAAGGCCGGAACGAAAGTATGCGTTATTGGAAAGACCGTCGCCACCAATTTATTTGGCGATGGCGTCGATCCCGTCGGACAGATGATCCGCATCAAGAACGAGCCGTTCACCGTAGTCGGGGAGTTGCAGGAAAAAGGCGCGAATGCATTCGGGCAGGACCAGGACGACATCGTCATCGCCCCGTTCGCGACCGTGCAGAAGCGCCTCATGGGAATCACATGGGTCAGCATGATCATGGCGAGTTCGATTACCGCCGAAGCAACAACTCCCGCCACGCAGGATGTGACCGCGATCCTGCGGCAGCAGCATAAGCTGATTCCCTCCGATCCGAACGATTTTCAAATCCGTTCCCAGGTCGAAATCGAGCAGGCCGCGCAGCAAAGCACTGCAACGATGACGAACTTGCTTAGCGCCGCCGCAATTATTTCGCTGCTCGTCGGCGGGATCGGTATTATGAACATCATGCTCGTAAGCGTGACGGAGCGCACGCGCGAAATCGGCATCCGCAAGTCCATCGGCGCGAAGCAGATGAATATTCTGCTACAATTTTTGACCGAAGCGATCACGCTCTCGCTCGTCGGCGGAATTATCGGCGTCATCCTCGGATATGTTGCCTCCTCGATCGTTTCGAAGCAGAACGGATGGATCCTTGTCATTTCCCCGCAAGCCGTGGGACTCTCCTTCGCGGCCGCATCCTTCGTTGGCATCTTTTTCGGCTGGTATCCCGCCCGCAAAGCCGCACGGCTAAACCCGATCGAGGCGTTGAGATACGAGTAAGC
>DASRZC010000129.1:0-13022 GCA_035686785.1 Kapaibacterium sp. (SeqCode) | reverse complement strand
ATCCATCGCGAGAATGCCGATGGTATCATGCGATTCCTCGCCCAACCGCACAAAAACATATTCATTATCGCCCTCTTCGTTTCGGCGCAATCGAACATGCATCTTATCCGGCTGCTTCCTCCACTCTTCCCAAAGGGCTTTCGCTTTTGCGGTGAGGAGGTCGGTTTTTTCAAATCCTTCTTGTGCCGCAAATTGCTCGGCGCCCTCGCCTGCAAGCATAACGTGCGGCGTTTTCTCCATCACGAGCCGAGCGATGGAAATGACATGCTCGTAATTCCGCACAAACGCGACGGAGCCGCAATTCCCCGCGTGGTCCATGATGGAGGCATCGAGCGTCACTTCGCCGGTCGCATCCGGCAACCCGCCGCGGCCTACGGACATGCAGGTCAAGTCGGATTCGCAATATTGCGCGCCAAGTTCCACAGCATCGAGCGCGCTTTTGCCGCTTTGGAGCGCATCATAGGTAATTCGGTTTGGTTGGAAGCCGTGCTTCCAGGTTGAAAGGGAAATGGGCATTAAAATTAATCTAACCTCATTTTGGAGATGATTCCACTATCGATACGCACCGTGTCAGCCATGGAACTTCCTTTTGATGTATCAACGGCCAGGAAATTGAAGGTACCACTAAAAAGATTATTGACGGTGTCAACTTCCGTTATTTTTAATGTTCCAGTGTGCATCGAATCCGTAAACCATGTATAATTGGTTAGGTTTCCAACGGTATCGGGCCACAATGCAACACTTGCGCTTCCTTCAAGAGGAGGACTGTCTATTGCCACCAAAAACACTAATGGGACTGTCAGGTCAAGCAAAAAAGTACCCGTGTCAGGTAATCCGTATTGGGTTTTCGATGGATAGGGAAGATCTCGGAGTACAAATGAAATTTGCGCACCAATATTCCCTGTACTATCTCCCCCGTCTCCGTAGATAGTGAACGTCGAATCTGACGGGTCATATCTGGCAATCATCGTAGAAACAGGATAAATGAAATTGTCGTCAATTACAAAGTGCTGACCTCGATCAGAAAAAGTAATTTGAGCATTACTTACTTTTCCACCCCCACAGGGATTACAAACCGACTGCGAGCATCCCGCCAAAGTCAAAAGAAAAATCGCGTACTTAGCAATTCGCATAGTTGAATAACAATAAGGAAGCGAAGGATTGTTCGCTACGTAATTCCCTTCGAAATCATAAATGAAACCGCCCGAGGAATTGTTATCATACAATTCAATGAAATTTCAACATCCATTTTTTTAAAACAATCATGGCAGATCTCAAAAACAGCAAGACATTCCACAATTTGAAAGAAGGCTTCGCGGGCGAATCGCAGGCCAACCGGCGCTATCTCTACTTCGCGCGGCAGGCGGATATCGAAGGCCAGCCCGACGTAGCCGGCGTGTTCCGCGACACCGCCGAAGGCGAAACCGGACATGCGTTCGGCCACATGGAATATATTTCCGAAGTGGGCGATCCCGCCACAGGACTTCCCGTCGGTGATACCAAAACGAATCTTCAGGCCGCAATCGCCGGCGAGACCTACGAGTACACCGAGATGTACCCCGGCTTCGCCAAGACCGCGCGCCAGGAAGGCTTCGACGAAATCGCCGAGTGGTTCGAGACGCTCGCCCGCGCTGAGAAATCCCATGCGGGAAGATTCCAAAAAGCCAGCGATAGCATCGTAGCTTAAGAGCAACAGTGCATTATCATAGTACCCATGGGACCCATAGGCCCTATGGGAATCACAATGGTTTTTGACACCCACGACCCTCTTTACTGGGACTCCGCCGATCTCCAGCGCGAGTTCACGCGGGTCGTCGAGGTGTGCCACGGCTGCCGGCTGTGCGACGGGCTGTGCCCGCCGTTTACCGATCTCTTCGACCGCATCGATGCCGAAGATGATAAACTTACTGCGGCGGGCAATACGGAAAATCCGGTTCACCCTCTCGCAAAATCGGATTACGACCACACGGTCGATTATTGCTATCAGTGCAAGCTCTGCTATCCGAAGTGCCCATACACTCCACCACATGAGTACATGCTCGATTTTCCGCGCTTGCTCCTGCGCGCAGACGCGATCAAGACTAAAGAGCATGGCAAGACGCTGAAGCAGAAGCTCCGCGATGAGATCACCGGCGATACCGACCGCTCCGGAAAAATCGGCGCGGCGATTCCCGGCGTGATGAATTGGGGGGCAAAAAATAAGCTCGGACGAGTTCTTCTCGAAGAAGTCGCGGGTATCGACCGGCGGAAAAAACTTCCCGAATACCAGAAGGAAACCTTCCGCTCTTGGTGGAACAAAAGAACCCCCGCCTTTTCAAGGCGGGGGCAGGGGGTGGTTGGCTCCTTAATCGCACAACCACCCCCCGCCCCCCGCCTTGAAAAGGCGGGGGAGATTTTGGAGAAAGTCGCGCTCTTTTACACCTGCATGATCGACCAGAACAAACCCTGGATCGGCAAGCAGTATGTGGAGATTCTGGAAAAACTCGGTATAGAAGTCGAAATTCCGGAGCAGGAATGCTGCGGGATGCCGGAGCTTGGAACCGGCGATATTGCGAAGGTCACAAAAGTCGTCGATCGCAATATCGCGCGTTTGCTTCCCTACGCCGATCGAGGAATGAAAATCATCGGAATGAGTCCGAGCTGCTCGATGATGCTTCGGCTCGAATACGAGAACTACGCGACCGATAAAGCCGCCGCGCAGCGCGTGATGGCCGCCATCATGGATCCCTGCGAATATCTCATGCGGCTGCATCGGGAGAAGAAAATAAAGCTTGAGTTTCCGGTCACGGTGAGCGAAAAGGTTACCTATCATTTGCCGTGTCACCTGCGCGTGCAAAATATCGGCTTTAATTCACGCGATTTGATGAAGCTCATTCCGGGCGTTCAGGTGATGATGGTCCAGCAATGTTCCGGGCACGATGGCGCGTGGTCCTCGAAGAAAGAATATTACGAAATCTCACTCGACGTCGGCAAAAAGCTATTCAAGGCAATCGAGAAAGATAAACCCGCAACCGTTGCCAGCGATTGTTCACTCGCGCATTTGCACATCGAAGAAGGCACGGGGGAGCGGGCGCTGCATCCAATAGAGATTGTGTATCGGGCGATGGGACTGTCTGAACTATGATTTATCTGATTTTTGTGATTGGAACATGATTTTTTATTTTGCATGAGTAATTCTTCGTTTATAAATAATCAATTTGATGATAGCGAATTAACGGGACGCATTATTGGGTGCGCGATGAAGGTTCATGCCGCGCTGGGAAACGGCTTTCAGGAGGTGATCTATCAGCGCTCACTCGAAATCGAACTGCGTGATGAAGGTATCGACTTTTCTCGCGAACACGACATGCCGATTTATTACAAAGGCGAGCGCGTCGGTACACGACGTGTGGATTTCCTTGTCGAGAACCGAATTTCCGTTGAACTGAAGGCTTTAACGGAACTCCAGGACGTGCATCTTGCACAAGCAATTAATTATCTCGAAGCATACAATATCAAAACGGGGCTTCTCATTAATTTCGGCGCAAAAAGTTTGAAATTTCATCGCCTATCTAATTCGAAGTACCGAAAAGTCTGAACTATGATTTATTTCATTCTTATGATTGGAACATGATTTGACGACTCTTCGTGGTTCATCGCACAAGGCCCCGAAAACATCATCGAGCCAATCATAAAATCACATAGATCATAGTTCAGACAATAATCATCGAGTCAATCACAAAAATCACATAAATCATAGTTCAGACAATGATCTACATCAACGACATTCTCAATATCGCCGAATACGAGAAGCAGCGCCCCGAATACCGCGCGCGCATGATCGAAGCGAAGAAACACCGGCGCATTCATGTCGGGCCAGTCATGACGTTCGTCTTCGAGAACCGCGACACCGTGCTTTTTCAGATTCAGGAGATGATGCGCGTCGAACGGATGGTTCATGACGAGCAAATCCAGCATGAGATCGATACCTATAGCCGATTACTTCCCTCGCACGACGAGCTTTCGGCCACGCTCCTGATCGAAATTACGGAGAAGGAAAAAATCAGGTCCACGCTCGATTCACTGGTCGGGATGACCGAGCATTGCGTCTATCTTGTGATCGGCGAGAAAGAAATCGAAGCGATGTTCGATGAAGAGCAATCCGAAGAGGGCCGGATTTCAGCGGTGCAATATATTCGCTGGAAACTGGATGAACAGGACATCGAACGCCTTCGCTTTGGTCAGGCGGACGTGAGCCTGATGATCCGGCATCCAAACTATCATCACTTCACGCGCCTGACGGACGAGCAGCGCGAAGCGATAGCGCGGGACCTTAGCGAGTAACAAATACCAATACGTCCCATCCGTCCTATGGGACCCAAATTATGAATCAACCTATTATAGCACCCGCAGTTCCTTCGGCGAATTCGTCAGCACTTCGCAGCCGTCGCGGCGGATGACGACATCATCCTCGATGCGCACGCCGCCCAGGCCGTCTAAATAAATTCCCGGCTCGATCGTCACCACCATATTCGCTTCGAGCTTATAGCGTTCGCCGCGTTGCGAAACTTTTGGCAGTTCGTGGACTTCGATGCCCAGCCCATGTCCGGTCGAATGGCCGAACTTCGAGCCATAGCCGTGCAGCGTGATATAATCGCGGCACACGGAATCCAGATCGCGGGCGGTCATCCCGGCCGCGGCTTTATCGATCCCCCGCTGCTGCGATGCGCGAACGATCTCGTAAATTTTCTGCAGTTCCGTCGGAATTTTTCCGAGCGCGACCGTGCGCGTCATGTCCGAATTGAATCCTTTGTACACGCATCCGAAATCGAGCGTAATAAGCTCTCCTTTGCGAATTTTTTTATCGCTCGCCGCGCCGTGCGGAAGCGCGGAACGTTCCCCGCTCGCGACAATAATGGTAAATGCCTCGCGCTCGCCGCCACAGAGCCGCGTTTGGTACGCAATTTCGGCAGCGACATCGAGTTCCGATACGCCCGGCTTGATAACCGGCAGCACCTTCTGATACACTTGGTCCGCGATCTCCGCCGCCTTGCGGAGCGCGCCAATTTCGTCCTCGGACTTAATCATCGTCAGCTTCTCGATCACTTCCGTTTGCGGATCGAGCTTCACGTGCCGAAATTTTGTCCGAAGAAAATCGTACATCGAATAGCTGATGTGATTTTTCTCGAAACCGAGATGGTCGTAATCGCTGAAGAGCTGCTTCTCGACGAGCGCGTCCGGAATCGTCCGGTCGCGATCGACGATCGAAACCTTCGCGCCAACGACTTCGAGCTTGACCTGCGCCTTATACCGGAAATCGGTGAAGAAATGCGGCTTGCCCTGCGCCGGAACAATCAGCAGCCCATTCGAGCCGCTATAGCCGACGAGATATTGAATATGCGGCAAATGCGTGATGAGCAGCGCATCGAGTCCGATGTCCTTTACGGTCTTTTGTAGTTTTGCTAATCGTGCCATGAGGTAAAAATATGGGAGGCCCAATGCCCGCCAAGAGTTTGGAAACGCAGAAGCGGGCACTAAAGCTTCTGGAAAAAACAGGAGATTCCCCTAAAAAGCCCCCTGCACAAGATGGAGCGTTCGGGGTGCCCCTCCCCGGAGATGCAAGCAGAGCTTACATCGAGCACATGCGGGGGAACAAATATCCTTGTAATTCGTTAGCGGGCCTGTTAGGTATCCAAGGATACTTCAATACTCGGCACTAAGAAAAACGGCGTGTGGCGCAGCCTGGTAGCGCACTACTTTGGGGTAGTAGGGGTCGTGGGTTCAAATCCCGCCACGCCGACAAGTGTAGCACAAACTTTAGTTTGTGACCCTCCCGCCACGTCGCAAACTAAAGTTTGCGCTACATTTCTAAAACAGCACTTTCCGGTTCCGATACAAATTCATCAGAATCCCCGCCATCAAAAGATTGGTGAGTAGTGCCGAGCCGCCGTAACTCATAAAGGGAAGCGGAATTCCGATAACGGGCATGAGGCCAAGCGCCATGCCAATGTTCACCGTCACATGCAGGAACCATATTCCGGCAATGCCGATCGCGGTCACGCTGGAAAAAATGCTGCGCACACTGGAAGCGATCGCAACTCCACGAAAAATCACAAAAAGATAGAGCAGGAGAATAACGACGGCACCAATAAATCCAAATTCCTCCGCCGGCACGCTGATGATAAAATCGGTCCATTGCTTCGGCACATAACGAAGCTGGGTTTGCGTCCCCTTTAAATATCCTTTTCCCGTGAGGCCGCCGGAGCCAATGGCCATGCGAGTTTGGATCACGTTATAGCCCGCTCCCAACGGATCCAACTCCGGATTCAGCACGACCTGCACCCGATTGCGCTGATATTGATGCAAGTGCTCGTAAATGAAATTTGTCGAGAACGCGACGGCGATCACGATTCCAAACGTGAGTATCGTGACCACGAGATTTCTTCGAAAAATAAAAAAGAGGATCGCCCCGCCGGCAAGGACGGAAATGACGGTCGGCGTTTCCCCAAAGAGCGAAAGTATTGCGACGAACGTAGGAAGCACCACTGCGGCCAGCAAAAATAAATCCGCGCCGGCCCATAACAATAGCAAAATAAGCAGTCCCGCAAAAATGACCGCCGTGCCCGGATCGGGTTCCTTCAGGATAAGCGCGATAGGCACGAAGACCATCGCGCAAACGATGAGGATATTCCCTAACTTCGAAAGATCGCGGCCTTTGTTTAAAAAAGCGCCGATGGCAAAAATCGTCGCGAGTTTGGCGATTTCCGAGGGCTGAAATTGAAAGCTGCCGACCGCGATCCAACTCCGGTGCCCATACACAATGCGTCCTTTGAGCGCGACGAACACGAGCAGGCCCAAGCTTATCGCATATAACGGATACGCAATCGCCTGAAACCACCGTACCGGCAACAGCGCCATAAGAATCATGGCGGAGATACCGCCGGCCGCGAAAAGAAGCTGCGAGCCGAAGCGGTTGTTCATGTGCGCCGCGTAGGTCGCGCTATAAATGGCGAGAAATCCCGCGGTGAGCAGCAGGAGCACGGAAAGGAACGTCGTGATGTCGAAGTTTTTCCGTTCGAGCATTTCGCGCACCATCGGCGCATTGGTAAACTCGACTTGCGAGCGTTCGATGGGCATGGTTGCTATCTCCCGCGTATGCCGGGACGGTGCGGCTTGCGATAACGCGGCGGACCCAGCACTTCCCGCGTGACGACAAACGTTCGCAAAGCATCCTTATCCAGTGGAATCCGGCGCTTCGCAATGGCGACCGCTTCGTAGGCGTTTTCCGAAGCAGGCGCAACGATTTCCTCCACCACTTCCGACTGCGTTTCATCGGCTTTTTTCTTTTTCGAGCGCCGGGAAGCCTCCATCATCGCCCGGACATCATCCGGCATTTCATTGGCGCCGAGCGCGGTCCGAGCGCCCTCGCGCGCGCGTTCGATGAAGCGCGCGGCCGGCGATTCGTTCTCTTCGGCTGTCACCGCGCCAAGCGGGGTGCGCGGAACCGCCCGCGGAGCTTGCGGGATAATCTCCTTCGGAATGCGCTCCTGCGGAATGCGGCTTTGCTCCGCCTGCTTCCGCTGCTGCTCGCGCATGGCCTTTCGCCGGGCTTGCAGAATGCCCCAAATAACGATGACAAGTAAAAATAAAACTTGTTTCATAGCTACAAATTCCCCGAAACGATTTCGCCGCGTTTCACCACTGCCGCCACATCGCTCACCGCAATGTGATACGGCAGGTATTCCAGTCGTGGAATATCATACAACACGAAGTCGGCCAGTTTATTCCGCTCGATTGAACCGTGCGTTTTGGCACGGTCCAGCGCGGCGGCGCCGTTCAAGGTTGCGGAGGTGAGCGCCTCGGCCGGAGTCATCTGCATTCCGATCACCGCCAGCGTGAACGCGAACTGCATGTTCTCGCTCATGGCGCTGCCGGGGTTGCAATCCGTTGCGATCGCCACGGCGGCGCCAGCCTCGATCAACTTCCGCGCCGGAGCATAAGTCGCGCGAAGGCTCATCGCCGTGATCGGCAGAAGCGTTGCAACGGTGTGTTCACTTCTCGCGAGTGCGCGAATTCCTTCATCGCTCACTTTGAGAAGATGATCCGCGCTATACGCGCCGAGTTCCACGGCAGTTTTCCCGCCGTGGGTTTCGGCAAGCTCATCGGCATGGAGTTTTATTTTCATTCCGAGCGATTTCGCTTTGCTGCAAATTTGGATGGTCTCTTCTTTGGAAAAATAGCCTTCGTCCATGAAGACATCGCAGAATTCGGCCATCTCATGCAGGGCGGGCAGTTGGATGGAGTGGACGGAGTGGACGTAGCCTTCCTGGGTTTCGCCAAGTGGTACGGCATGGGCACCGAGGAATGTCCTAACTATTTCCATCGGCGTTTCTTTGCCGAGGCGAGTTGCAGCTTCGAGGAGCTTGCGCTCCGCTTCAGTCGAGAGGCCATAGCCGGATTTTATTTCCATCGTGGTGGTGCCGAGCTGTAGCGCGCGTTCGATAAAAGGCTTGGAGTGTTTTACTATGGACTCAGTGGTTGCGGCGCGTACTTGCTCAACGGAAGCGCGAATGCCACCGCCCATCGCTGCGATTTCCTGATAGGATTTTCCTTCGGCGCGCAGGGCGAATTCCTGGCTGCGCTCTCCGGCAAAGACACAGTGCGTGTGGGAATCGACAAAGCCGGGCAGGGCAATGAGACCCCGGCAGTCGATGCGATCGATGGTAACCTTTCCGTCCGAACCATAGGATGGCGATTGAGTCTCACCCTCGATAAATGATCCGGCGCTCAGGATGCACCCGTCATCGCCGACGAAAATAACGGCGTTATCAATCTCCTCGATTTCCTGCATTTCCGCGCCGCGCCGCGCCACGAAACCTGTGGGAGTGTAGAGTTTTCGGATATTGTGGTAAAACTTCACGCTACAAAAATACGCGATGGAATGTAGAGACGTGCCGCACACGTACTTTTATTTTTCCCACCAACCTTCAGGCATCCAGAAAAGACGTGCGCGGCGCGTCCCTACGTAAACCGTCGTATTTTTGTAGCGTGATTACACTGGATGGAAATTCACTTACGATCGAAGAGGTCGCTCGCGTCGCGCGGCGCGAAGAAACGAACATTCGCATTTCGGAAGAAGCGAAGGCGAAAATCGCCCGCTCGCGCGAGCTGGTCGAGGAGTGGGTCGAGCGGGGCGAAGTGATTTATGGCATAACCACGGGCTTTGGCGAATTCGCGAATGTGACAATTCCGCGCGATGAACTCCGCGAGCTTCAGCAAAATCTTTTGCGTTCGCACGCAGCGGGCGTGGGCGAGCCGCTCCCGCCGGAGGTGGTTCGCGCCATGCTTTTGCTTCGCGCGAATGCGCTGGCGAAGGGCTTCTCCGGGGTGCGGCTTGTGGTGATCGAACAATTGCTAAAGTTCCTGGCAGCGGATATTCTTCCGGTGATTCCCTCGCGCGGCAGCGTCGGTTCTTCCGGCGATCTCGCGCCACTCGCGCATTTGGCGCTTTCCCTGACGGGTGAGGGTTTGGTTACCGTGGGCAATGGGACGAATGGGTCCTATAGGACGGATAGGTCCGCCAAGGAAGCTTTGGCTAACGCAAACATTCAGCCGCTTACCTTAGAGGCCAAAGAGGGCTTGGCCCTTATCAATGGCACGCAGATGATGTCCGCCATCGGCTGCCTCATGCTTCATCGCGCGAAACAGCTTGCGGATATTGCGGACATTTCGGCTTCGATGTCCTTCGAAGCATTGCGCACCACCGACCGCGCGTTCGACCCGCGCATTCACGCCGCGCGTCCGCATAAGGGGCAGCAATTTGTTGCCGCGCGAATGCTGCGCTTGATCGAAGGAAGCGAAATTCGAAAATCGCATCTTGAAAACGATCCCCGCGTGCAGGATGCGTATTCCATCCGCTGCATCCCGCAAGTACATGGCGCGGTGCGCGACACGATTGAATTCGTAGAGCGGACGCTTTCGATCGAAATAAATTCGGCAACGGATAATCCGCTGATTATTCCTGATACTGAGAACCCCCGCCTTTTCAAGGCGGGGGCAGGGGGTGGTTTGTTGACTGGCGCTCACTTGGAAGGCGGGAATTTCCACGGCGAACCCATTGCTCTCGCGCTCGATTATCTCGCGATTGCCCTCTCGGAGCTTGCGAGTATTTCGGAGCGCCGCACGGAGCGGCTCGTCAACGGCGCGCTTTCGAATGGGCTGCCGAGATTCCTCACGAAGCACGGCGGACTGAACTCCGGCTACATGATTGCGCAATACACCGCCGCCGCGCTCGTGAGCGAAAATAAAGTTCTCGCGCATCCTGCCAGCGTCGATTCGATACCAACCAGCGGAAACATGGAAGATCACAATTCGATGGGATCGATTTCGGCGCTAAAATTGCGGAATGTTGTGAAAAATGTTGAGACTGTCCTTGCCATCGAACTGCTCTGCGCGGCGCAAGGCATAGACTTCCTCGCGCCACTCAAGCCCGGCAAGGGCAGCGGCAAGGCGCACGAACATATCCGCGCGAGCGTGCCAACTCTCGAAGTTGACAGAATAACATCCACGGATATTTCAAAAATAATGACCGTGATTCAGGAAGATACTTTTATCAACGAAGTGGAGCAAGCCATACAATGATGGAAACGTTCGACGCCATCATCATCGGCTCCGGGCAGGCTGGGAACCCGTTGATTCACGATCTTGCCGAAGCGGGATGGAAGGTCGCTATGATCGAGCGCGAGCACGCCGGCGGCACGTGCATCAACGAAGGCTGCACGCCAACAAAGACGCTCATCGCAAGCAGCCAGGCCGCACATGAAGTGCGTCGTGCAAAGGAACTGGGGATAAATGTTGGCACGATCGAGATTGATTTTCCCAAAATTATTGCGCGGAAAGATGAGATCGTTCGTTCGTGGTCGGAGTCGGGCGAAAAGCGAATTGAGGAAACGAAGAACGCAACGCTTGTGTGGGGAGAAGCATCCTTCGTGGATAAAAATACAATTAGAGTAGAAGGTCGGGCTGGAAGCACCGACCTACACGACCTACGCGCAAAATATATCTTTATCAATACCGGCGGGCGGCCAGCACCAGCGAAATTCGAGGGAGCGAACGATATTGGCATTCTCGATTCCACTTCGGTGATGAATCTGAAATCGCTGCCGGAACATCTGGTTATCATCGGCGGAAGCTATGTCGCGCTCGAATTCGGGCAGTTTTTTCGAAGGCTGGGTTCGCGTGTAACCATTCTCGAAATGGCGCCGGAATTCCTGAAGCACGAAGACCGGGATATGGCGGAAGCCATACAAAAAGCTTTGACCGATGAAGGGATTGAAATTCTCCTGAATACGAAAGTCAAAAGCGCCAGCAAACACTATGATCAGATTCATCTTGTTACATCCGGTGCATCGGTCACTGCCACGCACGTTCTTTATGCCGCTGGCCGCGTTCCCAACACGGAGGCGCTGCATCTCGAACGCGCAGGCATTGCAACAGATGAGCATGGATACATCACCGTGAATGAGCGGCTGGAAACGAACGTCCCGAATATCTTCGCGCTTGGCGATGTCAATGGTGGCCCGGCCTTCACGCATATTTCGTATGACGATTACCGCATCGTCCGCGATAATCTTTTGCACGGAGCGTCCCGCACGACGAAATCGAGACCGGTGCCTTACACCATGTTTATCGATCCGCAATTTTCGCGGGTGGGATTGAGTGAGTCGGATGCCGTGAAGCAAAACATTCCACATCGCGTCGCAAAAATGCCGATGTCTCACGTTGCGCGGGCGAGCGAAACGGGAAATAAAACGGGACTGCTGAAAGCGATCGTCGCGCACGACGGCAAAATCCTCGGCGCCGCCATCTTCGGCACGGAAGGCGGCGAAATTCTGAGTATGATCGAAATCGCCATGCGCGGCGGACTCACCGCGCGCGATCTCACCGAAATGATTTTCGTCCACCCGAATTATTCGGAGGCGCTGAATATACTGTTTGCCGTGTAGCATCGGGAGTATACTCCCGATGCTACACGGTTTTTTAAGCTTAGGTCACAAATGAATCCCCATGGCTTTTTTCGGGATTCGACGTGTTCTTCGTGTATCATGCGATCTGGCAATTATCGGTATCGGCTTCTTCTCGTCGCGCTTTTGCTCGCGGCGTTGATTCCGTCGTGCAAATCGCCGATTTCCACTACGCAATCTTCCGCATTCACGTTGATTCTGCCTGATTCAGCTATCGCATGGGGTGATTCGGCAACCATGAGCGTAGTTTCCTCGACGCCTCTGAGTTCATCGTCGATTTACGCATGGTCGTTCGGAGATAGTTCAACACTGCTTTCGCGAAATGACACCATCATCCATTACTACCTAAATCCGGGAGATTTCACGGTTAAGGTTGATCTAACTGACACTTCGAATCATCAGTCTCTTGGTACGCAATCTGGAACGGTGCATGTGGTGGCCACGCATTTTAACTTGGCGTTGTTGCAGACGATGAAGTATGTTGATTTTACTTTTCAATGTCAAACAGATACATCTTCTACGGCATGTTGGGGAGAAGGTCTCTGTGGCTCTGCGCCGGGATTGATTCCTTTGACTTGGAACGGCGCTAACTTTAGTATGGGCTCAAGTTACAACACCTCACATCAGGATACTCTCACGCCGGGATATGGAGAATGGGATGCCGAACGTGGAGAGGACTCATTGGGCGGACTCCTCGACATAAATTCATCTCAGTTAATTAGATTCTCGCAGGGAGTCAGTTTTACGAAGCAAGAACAAGATTTTGAGAATGGATTTGTTGCCGGGGGATGCTGGTCAACTTCAAACACTACATGTAGCGCAGAAAATGTGCCTTTTATCCGTGAATCAGATACCGATGTTGTATTTGAAGCAAAAGAAGACCTTGCTAAGAACGCTTATTACGAAAATAGTATTTCGGATAAGGTGCGGTTTTGTAGTGATGGGCAAGGCGACCAATCTTTTCGTGCAACAGCAAATTTTGCGGATTCAACAGTCCATCGTTACATCATCATCCGCTTC
>DASRZC010000128.1:0-18088 GCA_035686785.1 Kapaibacterium sp. (SeqCode) | reverse complement strand
GGCAAATAACGCAACCATTGTTGCGCGGGCCACCATGGGCAGGAGTCCGAAACGCCGTATGGTCTTTTGGATCATGCGGTGTTGTTTTTTTAATTGTGAATTAACGACCCGCCCCGAAGGACGGACTGGCATTTCAGGACTTTCGAAAATCTTCAAAAATTGCTTGTTTTAGGCGATTCGTGAGGATCTTCGAAAATCCTATATGCAAATATACGACATTTTTCTGAGTGTCCGGAGAAAACCACATTTTAAGCTGAGTTTCTTTCGGAATGTATTAAAATACACTCAGTATCTATTTCGAGCCAAAGATCATGCCTTAATTGCGATTGGGGGATTAATGAGGTTCGATTTTAGGTTTGATGTGCTCGATCTCGATTCGAGATTCCAAATTTTCTTCATTTCGGTAACCGCATCAAATCACGGTTCAGACGGATGCCTGATATTTTCATCTCCTACTCCTCAAAGGACCGCGCGCAGGCGGTGCAGCTCATAGCGTTGCTCGCTTCTGCGGGATTGTCAGTGTGGATCCCTACAACACGGATAATCTGGCGCGGGAGCTGCTCGATGCGGGAAAGACCTTCATCTCCTATTCCGAGGACATGCCAGCTCGAAGATATGTACGGGCTTCGGCACGCCGATTCTGCCGGAATGGCAACGCCGATTACCGACGTTTGGGGCGGCTAAGTGCCATTCGTGCTCACACGAGTTCCCCAATCTTATCGATGGCGATAGTGAGCGCGACGCCGAAGCGGCACCATACTTTGAACAGCCGCTTGCACACGCTCGAAACCGGAATGGCGATGAATATCGAGCCGGGAATTTACTTTGAAGGCTTCGGCGGAATGCACGAGTGCTATATAGTGCTTGTGACGGAGCAGGGCGCGGAAGTGTTGACACCGTTTCACGATACGATAGAAGATATAAATGTCTGAACATTCTAAAACGTTGTCATTGGACATTCCCCAACTCGAATCGAAATTAAAGCGCCATCTTTCCGGCGAGGTCCGCTTCGATGCCGGTTCGCGCGCGCTCTATGCGGCCGACGCCTCGAACTACCGTCAAGTTCCCATCGGAGTCGTTATTCCGCGGACGATCGACGACGTTATTGCCACCGTTGCGACGGCGCGCGAGCATGGCGCTCCCATTCTTTCGCGCGGCGCGGGGACGAGCATTGCGGGGCAATGCTGCAATGCCGCCGTCGTGATGGACTTCTCGAAATACTTGAATAAAATTATCGAGATCGACCCCGCACGAAAATTAGCGCGGGTGCAACCGGGCGTGATTCTCGACAACCTGCGAAGCCAAGCCGAAAAATTTGGCCTTACTTTTGGCCCTGATCCGGCGACGCACAAATGGTGTACGCTCGGCGGAATGATTGGGAATAATTCCTGCGGAGTTCATTCCATTATGGCGGGAAGGACGGTGGATAATATCGAAGCACTTGAAGTCCTTTTATACGATGGTACACGGCTGCGGGTTGGCGCTGGCAGCGTGGACGCAGTGGACGGGAGTGGACAGAGTGCTATCTTTGGAAAACTTCAGACCCTGGCAGATTGTTACGGTGATGAGATTCGAACAACGTTCCCGCGGATTCCCCGGCGCGTTTCGGGGTATAGCATCGACCAGCTTTTGCCGGAGCATGGGTTCCATGTCGCGCGCGCGCTGGTTGGCTCAGAAGGAACGTTGGTAACTATTCTCGAAGCGACGCTCCAACTTATTCCATCGCCCAAGCGGCGCATCCTTCTTGTTGCTGGTTTTGACGATATTGCCACCGCGGGAGATCACGTGCCGCTTGTGCTTGAGCATAAGCCTATCGGCCTTGAAGGATTCGACGAGCGGTTCTTGCGCGATGTGCGGACGAAACAGCTCCATCTAAAATCTCTCCCCCTCATTCCCGATGGCAACGGCTGGCTGATAGCGGAATTCGGTGGCGAGACAACAACCGATGCGCGAAATATTGCCGAAAAATGTGCTCGGTCCCTTAAGAATGCGGGCGCGCTTGTCGATTCCAGAATCTACGATGGCCCTGAGCAGCGCGGCATTTGGGCAGTTCGCGATTCGGCGTTGGGAGCGATTTCCCGTGTGCCTGGTCAGCCGGATAATTGGGAAGGATGGGAGGATGCGGCCGTCCCGCCGGCGAAGATCGGCGCGTATATTCGTGATTTCCGAATGCTTCTTGCCGCGCATGGATATAGCGCAGCGATTTACGGACACATTGGCGATGGCTGCATGCATAACCGCATTGATTGGGATCCGAAATCGCGCGAAGGAATTGCGAAGTGGATGAAATTTATCGAAGAAGCGGCGGATTTGGTGCTGAGTTATGGCGGCTCGCTGTCGGGCGAGCACGGCGATGGACAGGCGCGCGGCGAGCTGCTTCCAAAAATGTTCGGTCCGAAGATCATGCAGGCCTTCGAGGAGTTCAAAGAAATTTGGGATCCCGATTGGAAGATGAATCCCGGCAAACTTATTCGTCCATATCGAATCGATCAGAATTTACGCTATGGCGCGGGCTACAATCCGCCGATGCTTCCGACTATTTTTCAATTTCCCGACGATGAAGGCAGCTTCGCCCGCGCGACCGAGCGGTGCGTGGGCGCGGGAGTTTGCCGCCGCGAAGAAGGTGGTGTCATGTGCCCCAGCTATCGCGCCACGCGCGAAGAGGAGCATGTAACCCGCGGCCGAACGCATCTTTTGTGGGAGATGCTGCACGGCGATGTGATAACCGAGGGCTGGAAGAGCGAGGAAGTGAAAAACGCGCTCGATCTCTGCCTTGCCTGCAAAGGTTGCAAAAGCGATTGCCCCGTCCGAGTGGATGTTGCAACGTACAAAGCGGAATTTCTTTCCCATTATTACGAAGGCAAACCTCGGCCACGCGCAGCCTTATCTATGGGAAGGATTGATAAAGCCGCGCGCATTGCATCGAAGATGCCATCGATTGTCAATTGGCTCACGCATTCTCCTTTCACGAGTGGAATCGTAAAAAGTCTTGGCGGGATCCACCCGAAGCGCGAAGTTCCCAAATTTGCGAAAGAGACTTTTAAACATTGGTTTTTCGCTCGCGCCACGACCCCCCCCCCCAGCCCCCTCTTCTTGGCAGAGGAGGGGGAGTTTAAACAAGTCATTCTTTGGGCTGATACATTCAATAATTATTTTCGAGCCGAGACGGCGAAGGCTGCCGTGCGCGTGCTCGAGGCCGCGGGATTCACCGTGAAGGTTTATCAAAAAACGATGTGCTGCGGGCGCCCGCTCTACGATTGGGGAATGCTAAGGCAAGCGAACAAGCAATTGGAGGAAATCCTGAGCATGGTCGATAACGATATTTCCGCCGGTATGCCGATGGTCGTGCTTGAACCAAGCTGCGCCTCGGTGTTCCGCGACGAGCTTCGAAGCCTCATGCCGGAACGCGAGGATGCAAAACGGCTCATGGAGAATACGTACTTGCTTAGTGAATTTTTAGAAAAATTTGCTCCAGGCACCTTAACTTCTCTTAACACTACGTCCACTCTGTCCACGCTCGTCCACCTACACTGTCATCATCATTCAGTTTTAAAAAAGGATGCTGAAGAGTCTATCCTGAAAAAGCATGGCATCGAATCTGAGATTCTCGATGCCGGTTGCTGCGGCATGGCCGGCGCCTTTGGATTCGAAAAAGAGAAGTACGATCTCTCGATGCAAATAGGCGAACAAAAATTGCTTCCCAAAATCCGCGCGACGCCGGAAGATCATCTCATCATCGCCGATGGTTTTAGCTGCCGCGAACAAATCGAACAGGCAACGGGCCGAAAGACGTATCATCTGGCGGAGGTGCTGGATGTTTAAGTAGTGGCCGGGTTCCCTGGCCCGACTCCGATATTTTTTTTCGCCGGGAGGGGGGGCGGGAACCGCGCCACTACAATAAACAAAAATTACGCTGATCGATCCGAAAATCAATCAGCGTAATCATAAAAAAATCAGCGCAATCCAGGTTAAAGCCCGGTTTTATTTATGGTGATGTGGCGGCATCCCGTGCGGCGGCATCCCGTGCGGCGGCATCCCGTGGGGCGGTATCCCGTGGGGCGGTATTGCCCCCGGCGGCATTCCACCCGGCGGCATAACTGGCATTCCGGAGGATGTTCCGGGTGGAACGGGATCCGGCACTTTATTCGAAATCGGCGGGATCGAGCGGAGGTACATATAGATGCTCTGCAAATCCGCGTCATTCAAATTCTTGAGCCAATTCCATGGCATCGGCGGCAGAATATCGCGGCCTTTGCCCATGTGCTTGCCGGTGCGAATCGCCTGAATGAATACATCCTGCGACCAGGCCCCGATGCCGGTGAGCGAATCGGGCGTCAGGTTCGCCGAAAAGCTAACGCCCCACGGGCCGGAAAAGGCAGTCATGCTCATATCGCCGGCCCACGCCCACGGCGGTGTGAGCATGGCCGGTTGGTCGATCGTCATCCCTGCCGGATGGCCGGAGAGCATGAGTGACATATCCGGTTCTGGCCCTTGCGCGCCCATTTTCCATGGTGTGTGGCAATCGTTGCAGCCGATGGCCGTTACAAGGTACTTGCCCTGATCGACGGAAGGCATGGCCGCCTGAGTCGTGGCTATCGTGGTATCGGTCCCGGTCTGGTTTTCGTTCTTCGCGGTACACCCAGCAAAGAGTAATGCCGCGAAAGCCGCGGCGAGAGCGGTATTCAGAATTTGGTTGTTCATGGTGGTTAAGTAAAGTTGAATTTTTCACAAGCCAATCTTCAATGAATTGGCGACAAGTAACACTTTCAAAAATAATACATTTTTAGGCGGCGTTCGAAAAAAGGTAAATTCCCACGGAGATTATCGGTGTTCCCATATTGGGAACCACCCATCTGAGCAAACGGTTGAATTAATGTGCGCATTATTTCGCCGAAGCCGCTGCGTGAGTTTTATGCTCGGCATCCAGATGCGGAGGGACCTCTTCGAGCGTGGCTGCGGATCGCTCGGAATGCAGAATGGAACGACATGCACGATGTCAAACGGCAATTTGGAAATGCGAGCGTTATTGGAATCAACCGTGCCGTGTTCAATATTAAGGGAAACAATTATCGGCTGGTGATCAAGCTGGACTTTGAATGGCATGCACTTTATGTTCGGTTCATCGGGACTCATGGTGACTACGATAAAATAGATGCGGGAACAATATGAAAAAAGCGATAAAACCCATCCACTCCGAAAAAGACTATGATGCCGCCCTCAAGCGGATTGAAGCGATTTGGGGAGCCAAGCATGGCACGCCAGAAGGCGATGAATTGGAAATTTTGTTTGCCCTGGTCGAGGCGTATGATAAAGAGCATTACTCCATTCCCCCGCCCACGCTTCAGCAGGCCGTCGAATTTTACATGGACCAGCACGGCCTCACGCGTACCGATCTTGCAAAAATGCTCGGTGGAAAAAGCCGCGTTTCCGAACTGCTCTCCGGCAAGCGCACGCCAAGCGTTCGCATGATGAAAGTGCTTCATCGTGAGTTGGGCATCCCGGCGGACATACTATTAGGAGATTGAAGTCATAAATTGCACCTTCCGTGACCACCCTCGCAGAAGTATTTCTCGTTTTTATACTCGTTTTGCTCAACGGCTTTTTCGTCACGTCCGAATACGCCGCCGTGAAATTGCGATTAGGGCAGATCGACGATCTCGTGCAGCATAAGGATATGCGCGCGCTCGCCGCCAAGCACGTGCAGGATAATATCGACACATTTCTCTCGGCGACGCAGGTGGGCATCACCTTAGCGAGCTTGGGCCTTGGCTGGATCGGCGAGCCGCTCATGTCCGGCCTGCTTCGGCCCATCTTCGAGTTGTTCGACATTTCCTCTTCCGTTGCGGCTTCGATCAGCTTTATCGCCGGATTTCTGCTGCTTACTTCGCTCCATATCGTAATCGGCGAGCAAGTCCCGAAAGTGTTAGCGATCAATTACGAGGCCGAGGTTGCGCTGGCGACGGCGCGGCCGCTCACGATGTACTATCGGATCTTTCTGCCGCTTATATGGTCGCTGAATAAATTGGTGAATATTGCGCTCCGTATTTTCGGTCTGCCGAAAGCGTCTGAAGAAGCGGCCCACACGCGCGAAGAATTAATGGGCGTGATCTTAGAGAGCACGCGCGAAGGAGTGGTCGAGCGAAGCGAGAAGAATATGATCGAGTCGCTTTTCGAATTTGGCGAGACCGTCGTGCGCGAGATTATGGTGCATCGCTCGGAGGTCATCGCGCTCGATCTCGATCTCACGCCGCGCGAAATCCTACGCATTATCGAGGATGAAGGTTATTCGCGATTACCGGCATTTCGAAATTCGCTCGATGAGATCGCGGGCGTGCTTCATGTGAAGGACATCCTGCCGGTCATCTCCCAACTCGAACGTTTGAGCGTCCCCAGCCGCGAGAGTGAGGAGGAATTTTTCGCGCTCTTGAAACGCGCGATCCGGCCCGCGCTCTTTGTGAGCGAAACGCAGCCCATCGCGGACTTGCTCGTCGAGTTTCAGAAAAATCGCGTTCACATGGGAATCGTCGTGAGCGAGCATGGCGGTGTCGAAGGGATAGTCACGCTCGAAGATATTTTGGAAGAATTGGTGGGCGAGATTCGGGACGAATCCGACACCGGCGAGGCGGATGAAGTGATCGAAAAGGAGGGCGCGCTCTATGTCGATCCGACGATGACCGTCGCCGATTTCAATGCCCGCTTCGAAAATCGCCTGCCCGCCCTCGAAGAGAGCGGCGATTACCAGACCGTCTCCGGCTACGTACAAAAACAAGCGGGAAGGATTCCGAACATCGGGGATATGGTCGAAGCCGGCGGCCTGCGCTTTACTATCACTCGCAAGACGCGGCATAAGCTGGAGCAGATCAAGATCGAGCAGTCATTACGCCCCGAAGGGGCGAGCGTCGTTAGCCAGGGTTAAAGCGAAGCGAAACCCGGGGTCTGATTCTGGCCCCGAAGGGGCAAAAGGAAATAGCCGGGGACGTGAGTCCCCGGTAATTGTCGTAATTTTGTGCGAAAGTCCCGAAGGGACGAAAGATCCCATAATTTCATGGAATTTTCCATTTTCTTTCGTCCCTTCGGGACTCTTATCACGGGCGTCAACACAACCGGGGACTTACGTCCCCGGCTATTTCCTTGTGTCCCTTCGGGACAAACCGAACTTCACCCTATTGAATCACCAGCTTCCGCATCGCGCTTGTTCCATTGGCTTCCACGCGAATGAAATACGTTCCCGGAGCGAGCGTGGAGGGATCAATCAAAATGGAATGCTCGCCGGATGATGCGTGGTCATTTTCGAGCATTCGCACGCTTCGACCCAGTTCGTCCATCAATTCGACCTGGACTGCGCCTCCGGTTTGCAGGGTGTAAGTCAAGTTGGTTGCCGAATTCGAAGCGGGGTTTTGGGTTAGGGAGAGATGCAACTGGTCGCCCGGCAAGGATGGGAATATGTTGACGGAACCCGCGCCAGAGGGCGCCCAGTAATTCGCTCCATTAATGGTTCCACTGGAATCGACACCATACGCGGCATCGAAACCACTGTAAGCAATCGTGGCGGAGTATAGGCCTTCCGTGAGCCATTCGTAGCTATAACCTGTATCGGAGGCGCCATGACTTCCCTCATGAATCGTTGTAACGGTCTGTATCTTGACGCGGAGCGCAGGGGTCGAAGTCGTTGGCGAGGGAGTAATGAGAGTCCCCCAGCCATCGACGATCGCGCTCACGGCGATTTTCGTCTTAACGAGCGAATTCGCAGGGACATCCTCGTTTGAAGCGCTCTGCCAGGTCGATTGGTAATTCATTGGGAAGGTTGCAATTTGCATTGGCGGATTAAGGCCACTCACTTTTATAAGTACACTTGAGCTGTCTTCGCTTTCGCCGAGAATCCATTCGCCGCTACTCGTGAGCTTTATGAATTCGTATGTCGTGGGTGACGAGAGGTTAGTTGGAACGGTCTCGATTACGTTCGTCGCCGCCTGGAAATCGGTATCGTTTGCGAGCGGAGCAACACTGGGATCTGTCAGCAAAGTAACGGTCCCAGTGCTGGCATTCTGGGTGTACGACGCGGGTGTAAAATCCCAAGTCTGGCTACTGGTGCTGGCAAGGGTTGCCAGCGTCGGCAGGGACGCTTGAGTTGCGGTAAAAGCCGCACGGTTATTCCCTTGGTTCGCAATTCCGAGCCAGTCTGCTTCCGTGATGGTAATTTGCGCCCACGCCGGGCTGGTGCAAAGAAGCAAAAGAAGTGTTCCAAGTAAAGTTTTCATGATTGTTTGAGATTAGTTGTGTGTGAAAGCTCTATTCAAAAATACGATATTTTTGAGGCTGCGCCCTGAAATCGTCGGGTGGGGGAAGCCGAAGGGATTCTTCGCGTTGACCCGAGTGTTGCAAATCAACTTCCGATGGGGGTGTTCGCTAAAAAAATAGCGAACTGAGAATATACCCCGTGGACCTGATCTGGATAATGCCAGCGTAGGCAAAGCGGAAATGAATCCTTCTAATTCTCATTCAACTTTTTCGCGAAACGGGCGCTCCTCTTCCGAGCGGCCGCCTGTCGTGCTTACTATCGGCGGCTCCGATCCGACGGGCGGCGCGGGCATTCAAGCGGATATAAAGACTTTTCAGCATTTCGGCGTTCATGGGTTGAGTGTTATCACCGCGGTCACGGTGCAAAACACGCGCGGTGTTATTTCCACCAATCCTGTTAGCGCGGAATTGGTGGAAGCGCAGCTTAATGCTCTTTCAGAAGAGATAGCAATCGGTGCAATTAAAATTGGGATGCTCACTACGGCTGATGTGGTGCTCGTCGTTTCCGATTTTGTAAAAAAGCAGCAAGTTCCCGCGGTGCTCGATCCGATCCTTGCTTCCTCCAACGGCGTTCGCTTTTTAGAGGAAGGGGCATTAGAAGCACTCAGGTATACACTAAGTCCACTTGCGTCCATACTAACGCCGAACCTTCCCGAAATTTCCGCGCTGACTAGAATCCCGGTCCACTCCGAAGCTGAAATGCTCCAGGCAGCACTTCGTTTAATGGAGTCTGGTGTAAAATCCGTGCTCTTAAAAGGCGGCCACGCCGCCGGGCCGGATGCGCGAGATCTCTTTTTCGATGGCACGGAGACTGAATGGATTTCCGCTCCGCGAAGTACTAAGCAAGTTCATGGCACTGGATGTGTACTTTCCTCCGCCATTGCAAGCGGCCTCGCGCTCGGAATGCCAATGCGCGAATCTGTTACCGCAGCAAAAGATTTTATCACCGAAATGATCGAAGAGGCCGTGCCGCTTGGGCATGGTCAGGACATTTTTCAATTCACGTCGTCACTTGTTGTATAGTTATGGAAGAAACTGCATTACGGCCTTTTCCGAACAGCCGAAAAATCTATGAGCAAGGCAAGCTCCATTCCGATATTCGCGTCCCGTTTCGCGAGATCGCGCTGACGCGAACGAAGCTCGCACATGGATTTGAAGAAAACCTGCCCGTGCGCGTTTATGACACGACCGGCCCCGCTGCCGAGCATGGCGTTGCAGCGGATGGGACGCTCACACTCCACGATATTCGTTCCGGCCTTGCTCCGCTGCGCCGCGAGTGGATTCTTCGCCGCGAGGATGTGGAAGAGTACGAAGGCCGCAACGTTCGTCCCGAAGATAATGGCTATTCGAACGAGGACCAGCTTGTCCGCGCTTACGGAAAAGAAAAAGCGAAGCTCGAATATTTCCCAGGCTTAAAGCGCAAGCCACTTCGCGCGAAAGCAGGTGCCGCCGTTTCGCAAATGTATTACGCGAAGCGTGGCATCGTTACGCCGGAAATGGAATTTGTTGCGATTCGGGAAAATGCGGGTATTGGGTATGGGGTATCGGGTATGGGGAATAATGTATCACGAAATGATTTGCGATTTCAGCATCCGGGAAATTCTTTTGGCGCGTCTATCCCAAAAGTCATTACTCCTGAATTCGTGCGAGATGAAATTGCTCGTGGCCGCGCGATCATTCCCTCGAACATCAACCATCCCGAGTGCGAGCCGATGGCGATTGGCCGAAATTTTCTCGTGAAGATCAACGCGAACATTGGCAACTCTGCTATCGCAAGTTCGATCGACGAGGAAGTGGAAAAAATGCTCTGGGCGATTCGCTGGGGTGCTGACACGGTGATGGACCTCTCGACCGGCAAGAACATTCACGAAACGCGCGAGTGGATCATCCGCAACGCGCCGGTGCCTATAGGAACGGTTCCGATTTATCAGGCGCTCGAAAAAACGGATGGCCGCGCGGAAGAACTTACGTGGGAAATATTCCGCGATACGCTGATCGAGCAAGCCGAGCAAGGCGTCGATTATTTCACGATTCATGCCGGCGTTCGGCTGCCGTTCGTGCCGATGACCGCAAATCGTATGACGGGCATCGTCTCTCGTGGCGGAAGCATCATGGCGAAATGGTGTCTCGCGCATCACGAGGAGAGCTTTCTTTATACGCACTTCGAAGAGATTTGTGAAATCATGAGATCCTACGATGTTTCCTTCTCGCTGGGAGATGGCTTGCGCCCCGGTTCCATAGCGGACGCGAATGACGAAGCACAGCTTGCCGAGCTTCGCACACTTGGTGAGCTTACCAAAGTGGCATGGGAGAATGATTGCCAGGTAATGATCGAAGGCCCCGGCCACGTGCCGATGCAGCTTATCAAGGAAAACATGGACTTGGAACTGCGCGATTGTTATGAAGCGCCGTTTTACACGCTCGGTCCGCTCACAACGGACATCGCGCCCGGCTACGATCATATCACGTCTGCTATCGGCGCGGCGATGATCGGCTGGTTTGGCTGCGCGATGCTCTGCTACGTTACGCCGAAGGAGCATTTGGGCTTGCCGGATAAGAATGATGTGCGCGAAGGGGTGATCGCATACAAGATTGCCGCGCACGCCGCCGATCTTGCAAAGGGGCATCCCGGCGCGCAGCTACGCGATAACGCTCTGAGTAAAGCGCGATTCGAATTCCGATGGGAGGATCAATTCAATCTCGCGCTCGACCCCGAACGCGCCCGCTCGTACCACGACGAAACACTCCCGCAAGAAGGCGCGAAGACCGCGCACTTCTGCTCCATGTGCGGCCCGCATTTTTGCTCGATGAAGATCACCGAGGACGTGCGAAAGTACGCGGCGGAGCACAAGCTTAGTGAAGCGGAAGCAATTTCGGCAGGTTTTAAAGAAAAAAGCAAAGAATTCGTCGAAGCCGGAAGTGAAGTCTATTCCATAAATGTCGAGGCGCTTGTCCAATGAGTCCACTTACGTCCAATAGCACCGATTATCCTCACGTCATCGTTGGTGCCGGCATCATCGGCCTTTCCATTGGCTGGCGGCTGCTGCGAGAAGGCGCGGAGCATGTCGAGATTTTCGAAGCTGGCGAAGCCGGGCGCTCCAGCGCCGCGTGGGTAGCGGCGGGGATGCTTTCGCCGCGTGCTGAAGCGGGATTCGAAGATTTGGATATTTACGAGGAAGGCTTAAAAAGCCTCGATCTGTATCCGCGATTTTTGCACGAGCTGAGTGAAGATGTCGGCGAAATGACGCCGAATATCGATCGCTGTGGCACGCTGGTGTTGGCCGTGAATGCCGACCAATCGCGGGAACTCGATCGCCAGTTCGATTTTCGAAAACGCGCAGGCATTCCCGTCCAAAAACTTTCGGGAGATGAAGTCCGGGAACGGGAACCGCTTCTCAGCACAAAAGTTACTCGCGCATTGTGGCTCGAAGCGGACGCGCAGATCAATAATCGAAAACTTCTGCTTGCGCTGAAAGCAGCATTCCTGAAACGCGGCGGCATCCTGCGGGAAGCTTCGCGAGTTTCGGAGATCGTCATTCGGGATGGCCGAGCGGTTGCCGTTCGATTTGGCGATGAAGAAGCCGCCGCGAGTAGCATTACGATTGCGGCCGGTGCGTGGTCTTCGAAGATTGGTGGGCTTACGCCGAGCATTCCGGTTCGGCCTGTAAAAGGGCAAATGATCGGTTTGCGCATGACGCCGCAGTCGCGGCTTCAGCAGCCGGTTCGAACTTCGAGTGTGTATCTCGTGCCCAAAGACGATGGCCGCCTGCTTGTTGGAGCAACGGCGGAGGAAGTGGGATTCGATAAGCGGATCATTGCTGGGAACATAATGGAGCTTCTCCACCATGCGTGGGAGATCATGCCAGCAATTTACGAGCTCGAAATCGAAGAACTGCTCGCAAGTTTTCGTCCCGCGGCGCGGGACCACCGCGCGATCGAGGGGCCATCGGAAATTAAAAATCTCTTTTACGCCACCGGCCATTGGCGCCATGGCATTCTCATGGCGCCGCTCGCGGCGAAGACTCTCTCAAAAATAATACTTGAGAAATACAATGCTGATGGGCCGCTCCTGAAGGAGGAATACGTCCAATGAGTCCACAAAGTCCACTGAGTCCAACAAGACTCATAATTGCCGGGGAAGAGAAAGAGATAACAGCGCGCTCCGTGAACGATCTCCTGGGCGAGTTGCGCTTGCCGGAAGATGGCCGAGGCATTGCGATCGCAATAAATGATGCGGTTATTTCCAAATCGCGCTGGACCGAACATGAACTTCGCGATGGCGACCGGATCGAAATTGTTCGCGCAACACAGGGAGGATAATAGCAATGGAAGATTATTTACAAATAGCCGATCGAACGCTTACTTCGCGCCTCATTTTAGGAACCGCACGGTATCCAAATCCCGAAACAATGCTCGAATCCATCGCCGCAAGCGGGACCGAAATGGTTACCGTTGCCGTGCGGCGCTATAATCTGGAGGACCATTCGAGCGAAAGTATTCTCGGACTTCTTCGAAGCGGCGCATTTCATATTCTGCCAAACACGGCCGGATGCTACACAGCAAAGGAGGCTGTGCTGACGGCGCAACTTGCCCGCGAGGCGCTCGAAACGAATTGGATCAAGCTTGAAGTGATCGGCGACGATGAGACGCTCATGCCGGACGTGACCGAATTATTGAAAGCCGCTTCACAGCTAATTTCTCTAGGATTTACCGTGATGCCCTATACCAATGACGATCCCGTGACCGCGCGCAAGCTTGCGGACATGGGCTGCGCCGCCGTGATGCCGCTGGGCGCGCCGATCGGTTCCGGTGGCGGCATTCGCAATCCGGCGAACATTACTATTATTCGGGAACTCGTTTCCGTGCCCATCCTCCTTGATGCCGGAATCGGGACTGCTTCCCACGCGGCGCTCGCGATGGAACTTGGCGCGGATGGAATTCTGCTCAACACTGCCATTTCCTGCGCGGAACATCCCGCGCAAATGGCACGCGCGATGAAACTCGCCGTCGAAGCAGGGCGCGCCGCCTATCGCGCTGGGCGCATTCCGGAACGATTGATGGCGCAGCGTTCCAGCCCGATCGGAGGGATGATCGATCATGGAGGGATGATCGGTCATGGAGAAATGATTCATGCTTGATTTCAAGCTCTATGCGATCACCGACCGGTGGCTCGTCACGAATCTAAAACAATTCGCCGCGGAAGCCGCGGGGCACGGCCTACGCGCGCTACGAATGCGCGAGACGGACATGGACCCTCTGCTGGCGCTTCAACTCGCGAAAGATTTACGGAAAGCCTTTTCGAAGTCCAAACTCTTTCTAAGCGCGCCGGAAGAGACCCCAAAGCCGACTCGCGTGGCTGGTGGATTCGCCGCCACCGTGGGCGCCGATGGCATTCACGTCCCGGAGCGGGTTTTGGATAACGAGTGGACGCCGGAGCGTTTGCGCGATGCGCTGGGAAGTATTCTGTGGGGGGCCAGTGTGCATTCGGTGGAAGCCGCCGTGAAGGCGGAAGTTTGGGGCGCTGATTTTCTGACCTTCGGTGCCATCTTTGAAACGCCTTCGAAACGCGCCATGGGATTCGAGCCGCAAGGTTTAGAGAAGTTGAAAGAAGTGGTGAATGCGGTGAAGCTTCCGGTTTTCGCGATTGGTGGAATTACGCCGGCTGGTGCTCGCCTGTGTCTGGATCAAGGCGCTTGGGGCGTGGCCGTCGTCCGCGATCTTTTGGTTGCGCCAGATTTGGGCGAAAGACTCGCGGAGTATCGGGAAATACTGGGAACTCTATGAAGCGCGTCACGGGACTTCATATTATCCTTGGCTCGACGGATGACGAGCAAGCGATCGAACTCGCAATGCTCGCGCGCAAGGAAGGCGCGGCTGTCGTGCAACTGCGTGACAAAGTTCGCGGCGATGCAGAACTGCTTTCACTTGCACGAACGCTACGCGCGATTCTCGATGATGTCACCTTTATCATCAACGATCGCGTCGATATTGCTCGCGAAGTAAATGCCGACGGCGTGCATCTCGGGCAAAACGATATGCCTATTGCCGAAGCGCGTGCGTTACTTGGGACCGATGCAATCATTGGTATTTCGACATCGAATCTCCAGGAAGCTCTCGAAGCCGAACGCGCTGGAGCGAATTATCTTGGCTTTGGCCACCTCTTTCCTACGAGATCGAAGATGAAGGAGTCCACGCCGAAAACAGTAGAAGAACTTCGAGCGGTTGCTGCGGCGGTCTCGATTCCCGTCATTGCGATCGGTGGAATTACGGAATCGAATGTCAACGGTATTCTAATTCCTGGCTTAGGCGGTATCGCGGTAATCGGCGCCGTGAATGAATCGGAAAATCCACGGAAGACCATTCGGAACTTTGTGAAAATGTTGGAGGAGCACCATGCCATTCACACCTAAGGAACGCGAGCGATACTCGCGGCAAATGCTGCTGCCGGAGTTTGGCGAGCACGGGCAGGAGCGCCTGAAAGCCGCGCGCATATTGATAGTAGGAGCCGGTGGCCTCGGCTCGCCAGCCGCGCTTTATCTCGCCGCGATGGGTGTGGGAAGCATCGGCATCATCGACGACGATTATGTGGCCGCCTCGAATCTTCACCGGCAAATTCTTTATCGCGAAGCGGATATTGGAAGGCAAAAAGCGGCTCTTGCGGGCGAGCGCCTTTCCGAAATCAATGGAAGCGCAAATATCCAGATCTACACTGAGCGGCTCAATGATGAAAATGTGCTCGATGTGTTGCGAGATTCCGACCTCGTGCTCGATGGCTCCGATAATTTTGCCACGCGCTATCTCGTGAACGATGCATGCCTCGTACTTGGCATTCCATTGATCTCCGCGTCCATTCTGAGATTCGAAGGTCAGCTTTCAGTTCTTTGCGCCGAGGATGGTCCCTGCTACCGCTGCCTTTTTCCCGAACCGCCAAGTGCCGCACAAGCGCCTTCGTGTGCCGAAGCCGGGGTGATCGGCGCGCTCGCAGGCGTGATGGCGACGATGATGGCGATGGAAGCGGTAAAGCTTATTGCAAAGATAGGCGAATCATTCGCAGGCCGGCTCTTGCTGTATGATGCGCTGGCTGGGAACTTCCGAACAATTCGTGTTGAGCGGGATTCCAATTGTTCCGCGTGTAGCGTGCCGCACGGCAGGCGAAAGCTGGCTGAATCCTATGAGATGGATACCTGTTTAATCGATGTGCCGGAGATTTCGTGGAAAGATTATGGACGCACTCCGATGCCGCTCATCGACGTTCGGGAAGAGTGGGAATTTTATGGCCAGCCCTCGAAGGGTAAGCTCATTCCAATGGGATCGCTCGCCGAGCGCATCGCGGAATTACCCCACGAGAAATTCGGTATCGTCTGTGCTTCCGGCATTCGAAGCTTAGAAGCCGCTTCCATGTTGCGGCAAAAAGGATTCGATGCCGTGAGTATTCGGGGTGGCATGAACGCAATCGAGTAATGTCAACTTTATTTTTAACCGGTGTAACCGGCGCGCTTGGGCTGGCGATCCGCGAGAAATATCTCGCGGAAGGCTGGAATGTTGCCGGCTTCGCGCACAAGGATGACGGCTTCACGCAGGAGCATTATCGCTTCTGGCCAGTGGACGCAAGCGACGAAACAAGCGTCGAGCAAAGCTTTTCGAATGCAGCGAAAGCACTTGGCGCGCCGCGAGCACTTATTGCAACTATCGGCGGGGTTCGTCCATGGAAGACGGTCGCGGAAACATCCATCCAGGATTTTCGCGCGCTCTTCGAGCTTAATCTCGCCAGCTTCTTCTTATCGGCGAAGTACGCGCTACGATCAATGCAGGGTGAAGGAACGATTATTTCTATTGGAGCGGAACCGGCGCTCGAACCTTCGGCAAAAAAGGGCGGGTATGTTGCGGCGAAATCCGGTGTGATCGCGCTCACGAGAGTGATTGCGGAAGAGGGAAAAGCAACTGGAATTACCGCGAATTGTATCGTTCCCACCGTCATTCATACGAAAGCAAATGAAGAGTGGGGCAAGCCCGATGATTTTTCGAAGTGGACGAAGCCGGAGGACATCGCGGCGATGTGCTTTTTCCTTACGAGCGAGGTGGGGAAGGCCGTGAACGGAGCGGTGATTCGAATGCCGAACCGCTTATGAACCTAAATCTGGATTACGCTGATTTATTTCTGATTAGGTTGATTATTTTGTCATTCCCGCGAAAGCGGGAATCCAGGTTCAGGTAGTTGCGCAATCTGGATTCCCGCTTTCGCGGGAATGACAGTGTCCGATTGTTGTTAACCAAATCCTGAATTTATTTTCTATTATGGCATTAAAAGACGAAATCAACGAAGACTTAAAAGCCGCGATGAAGGCGGGCGACAAAGTGCGGACGGAAACGATCCGCAGCATTCGCGCGATAATAATCGAGTTCGATAAAAGCGGCGCGGGTCGCGAGATGACCGTGGATGAAGAGATCAAGGCGCTCACCAGCGCGGCGAAAAAACGGAGGGAAGCAATTGAGCTTTACGATAAAAATAATCGTCCCGAGCTTGCCGAAAAAGAGCGGCAGGAACTCGTCATCATTCAGGAATATCTCCCGAAGCAGCTTTCGCGCGAGGAAATTGCGGAGCGCGTGCAAGCCATCGTTCGCGAGGCCGGCGCCGCGGGTCCGCAGGATACGAATAAAGTCATGCCGCTTGTGATGAAAGAGATGAAAGGCAAAGCCGATGGAAAGCTTATCTCGGAAATTGTAAAAGAAGCACTCGCCATTCCTTCGTGATTCTCGACATTATATTAATCATCTTGCTCGCGCTGAGCGCGCTCGGCGGCTGGCGTTCCGGCGCGTTCGCAATGCTTGTTTCGATCGCGTTGCTCGTGGTTGCGTTGCTTGCTGCCTCCGCGCTTGCTCAGAAGGTCGGAGGGCTGCTCCATTTGGGACCGACATGGGCATGGCCGGTCATCGGTTTTTTCCTGACGTTCCTTTTGCTGATGATCGTGGGAGGTTGGGTGAAGGGATTTTTACGCCCTAAACATGGCTTGCTGCGAGGGCTGGATGGACTTCTTGGCGCAGTGCTCGGTTTGGCGCGCGGCGCGCTCATTCTCGGAATCGTGCTCGCGCTGTTCCAGCTTATCCATTTACCGCCGGAGCATCTTATCGAACATTCGCATCTCTATCCATTGCTACTAAAGTTAACGACGATGTTCATTGCCGTGCTTCGACCTTATCTGCACGTCCCGGTTCACACTCCGAGCATCGTTGTCTGAATAATATCTAAAATATTTTGGCTCTCGACGAAGAACGGCTTGAAAATGGTGCGGAACCGCCTTTAGAGGATGCTCGCGCAACCAATAATGCGCTCGTAGAAGAATTTCTTGCCGCGATTCCACCACATTTTCGTCAAGCTGCGCGGGAATTGGAATTCCACAAAGTATTACTCCTGCACTTGCGGTTGGCGAACACGTCCATTGGCAAGCACGCGCTTGTGAAAGAGCTTCAGCCCAAATCGGATACGATAGCGATCGATCGCTCGCTTGCGGAAATTCGAGAGATGCGCGTATTCCTTGCCTCGGGCGAAGCGCCGCGCTTTGCGGGACTCGCCGATATTTCTTCCACCCTGCGCAAATTAGATATCCCTGGCAGCACGCTCTACGCGGAGGAAGGCTCGCGAATGCTCGCCGCGATGAAGGCGATGCGCGCCATGCGCGAGTTTTTCTCGCGCCGTGCCAGCGAGGCTTCAACACTTTGGAAATCGGGCGTCCAGCTTTTTGAAGACCGCATTTTGGAGTTGCACTTCGATCAGGTCTTCGATGAGGCTGGG
>DASRZC010000127.1:0-12109 GCA_035686785.1 Kapaibacterium sp. (SeqCode) | reverse complement strand
CGCCGCAAACTCATATTGATGGAAGTGGTCCGCGTTGAGCAGCGGTGCGAGCGCGGCCGGCCCATAGCGCAGAATATTCCAAAAGGTTTTCGGCTTGAGCTTCACGAGGGACGTATCTTTCGTTCCGAAGAAGGCGTGCGTCGTCGATTCACCATTTAGTTCCTGAAGTCCCACGCCATATATGACATAAGAGGGATGCAGCCCGTCTTCCAGCATGGCGCGGAGCATGGGCAAATTCGCTTCGGCGCAAAAGCCGCCGGTTCCGGCATTCATCGTCACGAAGGGAAGGTGATCGCCCTTGAAAATGCTATCCATCGTGCGCTCGGAAACCCCGCGTTCGACGACGGAACTTCCCATAAAAAGCACCATCCGCTGGTTCAGGGCCGGCAACTGCGCGCCTTCATCGACGGCCATCTGCGCGCGCAGCAGGCCGTAGAACGTCCGCTTATTCGCGAGCGGAAGATGCGGAATCGAAGCCGCCAGCAGGACGATCAGTCCATACGCGACGACCGCGATTCCCACCGCGCTCAGCGCGAGCATGCGGAATTCGGCGCGATGTTGTTTAAGAAACACTTGCTGCTTTAAAAATTACGCTTTCTTGAAGTCATTGCGAGGAGAACAAAGCGACCCGCATGATCGCTCATGCTAAGGGAGCTTTGTTCGACGAAGCAATCCCCGCGCCGATAGCTGGGAGATTGCGTCGTCGCGTTCGGCTCCCTTCGGTCGCCGAACGCTCCTCGCAATGACATTGTAAAAAAGTTCACTTTCTTAAAATTGAAAATAAACAAACGGTAAACTGTTATCGCTGCCGGCGATGAGCACGAGGGCGAAGAGCGCGCCGAACGCGATCGAGCGCGTCACGGGGCTCATCGAGTCGATTACCCGCTGGCCGATTCCGGTGTATTGCGCTAAGTCCATCGCAAGCGTCAGCAGCACGAACGGCAGAACGAAAAGCGACGCTCCCAGATGAATCCCCGGAACGAACGCGAACACCCGCGAAAGATATTGAACCGCGGTCGCGAAGTTCGGGCTGCGAAATAACACCAGCGAAAATGCAAAAATATTGAACGTAGCGAAGATTTTCAGCGGTGTTGCCCAGTTCCACTTGCGCGTCCCGAATTCTTTGGGAACCGGATTCTTCGTTATTATCATCCATCCTTTATGAAGCGCCAGCGCGATCCCATGCACGGCGCCGAATGCGATGAAGGTCCAGTTCGCGCCATGCCACAGGCCGCTCGCAAGCATGGTAAGCATTAAGTTCCGGTTGGTGATCAACTCGCCTTTGCGGCTGCCGCCTAAGGGAATATAAATATAATCCCTGAGCCAGCTCGAAAGCGTGATGTGCCACCGGCGCCAGAACTCCGTGATATTTTGCGATAGCAGCGGCGTGGCGAAATTCAAATGGAGTTCGATGCCGAATAATTTGCTCACGCCGCGCGCAATGTCGCTATATCCGGCGAAATCGCCATAGATTTGAATCGCGCAGAGCCAGAGGCGCAGCGTCAGATCCGCGCTTGTCATGCCGCCGATATTTCGGAATGCTTCATCGACCGCGCCCGCCAGCAAATCCGCGATCAGCACTTTGCGCGCATAGCCGACGAGCATCAGAGCCAGCCCATCGCGGATTTGCTCCTTCGTGACCCGGCGCGGCCGCATGATCTGCGGCACCAACTGCCCCGCCCGCATGATCGGCCCGGCGACTAAGTGCGGGAAATAGGAGACGAAGAGCGCGAAATCGAAAAAATTATCGACCGGCTCCGTCTTTCCCCAATACACGTCGATCACATAAGACATCGACATGAACGTATAGAAGCTGATCCCGATCGGCAACGCCAGTTCGATCGTGACCGGGTGTACCCGAAATCCCATTTCCACCAGCATCGAGGAAAACGAGGAAATGAAAAAATTGCTATACTTGAAAATGCCCAACACTCCCAGATTGCTCGCCAGCGACACGCGCAGCCACCGCAGTTTCAGCTTTTGAGTTTTCGCCCGGTGGATCGCGTGCGAGGCATAGTAATCGACAGCGATCGTTAGCCCCAGCAAAAACAGGAACCGCCAGTCCCACCAAGCATAAAAAATCAGACTGGCGAAGAGCAAAAACCTGTTCTGCCATTTGAACGGCAGCAGGTAATAGCCGACGAGTACAATCGGCAAGAAAATGGCGAACGCAAGACTGTTAAAGACCATAAAAAACGGCGCAAACATCCGTTTGCGAGAGCGTCCCTAACTTTCCCAGCCCCGAAGTGGTGCCAAAGGGAGAAAATTTTGCCTTTTCTTCCTGCCTAAACGGATGCAAAGAAATAGCTGGCAGGGTTTCAACCCAGCTTTTTCTCTTCGTGGAACATCCGGTAGGAATATACACCGGTCCAGAGCAGAAGCGCGATCAGAACGCTCACCGCGATGAACAGACTGATCGAGGGAAACAGCGCCACGAGAATCATTCCCACGACCGCACCCCACGGCCACAGCCTTCCGGCGAAAGCATGGGTGCGGTTCCAGTTGTCTTCGCTTTCGAGCGTCCAGGGCAATCGGATGCCGATCATGTAGTTTTGTTTGAGCTTCGGCATCATGAAGCCGATGCCGAAGAACAGCGAGAGCACGCCGAAGGCGATGAGTGGCGTGGCATCGAAGTTCGGCTGGAACATCGTCGCCAACATAAGCGCGAAAATATATGTAAAAAACACGGCGAGCTCGAAGCGGATCCAGCGATACGCCGGCATGGATGCCATGATATTCGCCTTCTTTGGATCGAGCCGCGGAATAAAATAGAGCACTATCGACACAAGGACACTGATCCCCGGCAATACCAATAGTTCGAGCGGGCTGCCATACCGATTGACATTACCATTCGCATCGAAGTGCATCGGGACACGCGCCGGAAGCGACGGCCAAACAATGGCAAGCGTAACGAACGGGGCCAGGAGTGCGAGAACGACGGGCCATTCCCGCCACCAACTCCGAGTGGGGTATGTAAGGTTATTCGGTTCCATATTGAATTAACGGTCAAAAAATCATATTTTCAAACGTATCCGGCGCGAAATTAATCCTTCTTCAGCCCGAAAATGAACTTTCATCGCTCGAATCTGTTTATAGAATTTCCGCCTCGCATTACCTGCCCCGCGCGATCATCAATCAATCCATGAACCTATCCTTTTTAACCCATACCTGGTATGGCGCGCTCCTTATTGTCGTCGTGACGGGCCATCTCACGATTATGTGTACCTCGCTCTATTTGCATCGCGCGATGACACATAGCGGCGTTAAGCTCCATCCTCTCGCAAGCTGGCCGATGCGTTGGTGGCTGTGGATTTTCACGGGAATGAATACACGCGAGTGGGTTTCCGTCCATCGCAAGCACCATGCCTTCGTGGAAACGGATCAGGATCCGCATTCGCCGGTCATCTACGGATGGGCGCAAATTCTCTTTTTGGGAGTTAAGTATTACCGCAATGCCGCCGCCGATCCCGAGACGATCGCGCGCTTCTCCAAAGGCTGCCCCGATGATGTGATCGAGCGCAAACTCTTTATTCCGCATAAGTTTCTCGGACCGGTTATCTTGCTCGTCGGCGATCTCATCATCTTTAGTCCGATTCTCGGATTCTTCGTGTGGGCCGGGCAAGTATTATGGGTTCCCTTCTGGGCAGCCGGCATCGTCAACGGCCTCGGCCATACAATCGGCTATCGGAATTTCAAAGTGAAGGACGCCAGCCGCAATATCATTCCATTTGGCATGCTGCTTTCGGGCGAAGAGCTTCACAATAATCATCATAAATTCCCATCGAGTTCACGATTTTCGCAACGTTGGTTCGAGATCGATATGGGGTGGTGGTATATTCAGGCGCTACGGCTCTTCGGTTTAGCAAAAGTGGAAGTCGTGCAGCACGCGGCTCCGAATTTCAAGCAAGCGGCACTTGCCGCCAAGGAGAATGCGATCGAGCGCGTCCACGAAGCTACTGCCGCTGCAAAAGAAGCCGCAGCCCATGCGAAGACCGCCGTAAAAATTGCTACGCAGTCGCCGTTGGGAACGGAATACTAAGCGGCTCTAATCGCCATCGAGCGGCGATGCGCTTCCAATCCTTCCGTGCGCGCGAGGGCCTGAATGTCTTCGGATACTTGAGTGGGAACCCTTGAGACATTCATCCACGTCTGAATTTTCAGGAAATCGAGCACCGAGAGACCACCGCGTACCCGCGCAGAGCCTTGCGTGGGAAGCACGTGATTCGGGCCAATGCCGTAATCGCCCAAAACTTCCGCGCTCCCCGAACCGATAAATAATCCTCCGTAGTGCCGGAGGAGTGGCCGCAATCGCTCGATTGCTTCCGCGTTCAATTGCAGTGAAAGATGTTCCGGCGCAAGGTGATTGCAAATTTCCGCGGCAGCATTCACATCCCCCACAACGACTGCGAAACTTTTGCCGATGGATTCACGCGCGACGGCTCTCGTGGATAAATCTTGCAACTGGATTTGAAGCTCCGCTTCGACCGCTTGCACCATTCGTTCATCGAGCGCAATCAGAAATACGCGCGCGTCTGGATCGTGCTCGGCTTGTGCAAGGAGATCGGCGGCAATCCACGCGGGATTGGCAGATGCGTCCGCGACGATGGCAAGCTCCGATGGCCCCGCGAGCATGTCGATCTTCACCACGCCGGCAACCAATTGTTTAGCCGCGGTAACCCACCGGTTCCCAGGCCCAACGATAATATCGAAACGCGGAATGGTTTCCGTGCCATGCGCTAATGCGGCAATAGCGTGTGCGCCACCAACCGCGAGCACCGCGTCCGCGCTAGCAATCGCGGCAGCGGCAAGCGTGTGCATGGATGGCTTTGGAGAAGCGACCCAGACGGTATTTACTCCGGCAGCCCGCGCGGTGATGCCGGTCATCAGCACACTCGAAGGCAGCGGGTACCTTCCGCCGGGCGCGTAGCACGCGGCGCGTTCCAGCGGCAGGACCCGATGGCCCGCAAAGCCGCCTTCGACTTCAAATGTCAGCTCGGAGAGCGTCGCGCGCTGCGCGCTTGCAAAACGGCGAATTCGTTCCGCCGTTCGTTCGAGCACGCCCCGTTCTTTGGGATCGATTCCAAGAAGTGCAATCTCGAGCGCGGCACGCTCGATGACCAGCGGCGCGCCGGATTCAAGATCGCCAAATTGTTCCGCGTACGCGCGGAGCATCGCGTCCTTCCCCGATCGAACGTTTTGTACAATCTCGCTTACCTTTGGCAAAATATCATCCAATGGCGAAGTTCGATCGAGTAAAAGTAACTTTTCAAATGAGATTCGTTTGAGCATCACAAATAATCCGTTTTATTCTGTAAATCCTGGTTTGGGAAGTCCGGGCCGACGAGTAATTTTGTTCGCGCGCCGGTCCAATTCCCGCGCGACTTCCGCAAGCGATGCGCCCTGTTTGCGGAGCGCGACTATGGTAAAGTAAAGCACATCGGCGGCTTCCCGCACCGATTCTTCGCCCACCGCGCGAGCAAGTTCGCCCGCTTCTTCGAGCAATTTTGCAGATAGGAATTTTGGAGAGGCAAGGAGCTTGTTAGTGTAGGAACCTTCCGTGGGCGAAAGAAAGCGTTCCGTAATGCGCTCTTCGAGCGCCCGAATTCCACGCACGTTTCCCCAGCAAGTATCCGTTCCCTGATGGCAAAATCCCGCGCCATTCTGCCGCACGGTAAAACGCAAGGTATCGCGGTCGCAATCGAGATCTACTCGAAGCAATTCCTGGGTGTTCCCGGACGTTTCTCCCTTTCGCCACAATCCCCGGCTCCGCGAAAAATAAATTCCACGGCGTTCGTTCAGCGCAAGCCTCAGGCTTTCGAGATTCGAATAGGTTAGCCCGAGCGCCGCACCGAATTCATCGGCCACGACCGTTGGCCAAAGTCCGTCCGGGCGATCGGAATGTAGCAACGCAGCGTACGCATCAGCCAAATCGAAGCGGCCGGTGTAAAGCGCCATTCCAACTTGCGCATCGACGCCCATCGCGTCCAGCTTTGCAATCTCTTCCGGCGAAGAAACACCGCCTGCAATTGTTAGCTTTGCAGCGCCGGCCACACGAAGAAGCTTTTCGATCACGGTGAAATCTGTTCCCATCATACGGCCTTCGCGCTCGATCAGTGTTACGAGGAAGCCGCTGGTATAGGGCGCAAGTTCTCGCATCCGCTCGAAGACGTTCGTTCCCGTGCCGCGCCGCCAACCTTCGACGAACACCTCGCCATCGCGCGCATCGAGCGCAACGATAGTTCGTTCCGTTGGCAGTTGCCGGAGAAGTTCCGAGCTGGCCGCCGTCCCAAGAATAACTTTTGCCGCGCCGAGATCAAGCCAATGAATGGCTTGCTCAACCGAGCGAATTCCTCCGCCAACTCGGAAGGATGCCATCGGCAGCAATTCTTCGATCAATGGCGCGTTGGAACCTATTCCTCGCGCGGCATCCAGATCGATCAGCGCCACCTCGCCCACAATGCCAAAGCTTCGCGCGATGGGTCGCGGGTCACCGGCATCGATCGCCTTCTTTTCGCCGCCGACAAGCTGCACCGCTTGCCCGGATTCAATATCAATGGATGGAATAATCATAACCTGACTGGAATGCTGAATGAAAGAAGTTCCTGTTTAATTTTAGAAATCGTGGAATCGCCATCATGAAAGAGCGAGGCGGCGAGAAGCCCGAACGCTCCCGCTTGAACTGCTTCCGCTAAATGGTTTGCATTCGCCGCGCCGCCGGAGGCGATTACCGGAATATTGATCGTGGACGTGACAGCCCGCAGAAGTTCGAGGTCGTAGCCCGCTCGGGTGCCGTCGCGGTCCCAGCTTGTGAGCAAAATTTCGCCCGCTCCACGCGCGGCCGCTTCACGCGCCCACTCCGCGACCGATCGTTCTGTTTCAACGCCCCCGCCATTTATCAAAACACGCCAATTATTTTCCGATCGCCGAGCGTCGATGGCAACGAGCGCGCATTGCGTTCCGAAGCGGTTCGCAATAGCGTCGATCAAATCCGGATCGTGGTGCGCGGCGCTATTGATGGATACTTTGTCAGCACCGGCCGCCAACAGCGCCTCGCAGTCCGCAAGCGATCGAATGCCGCCGCCGGCCGTGATTGGGATCGAAATGCGCTCCCGAACCGCGCGAATGGTGGCAACTTGATGATTACGAGCTTCAATGGTCGCAGAAATATCGAGAATTACGAGCTCGTCCGCTCCCTCAGCTTCGTATCGTGCCGCAAGCTCCGCCGGATCGCCCATCATTCGTAGGTTAGTAAAGCGAATACCCTTTACCACACACCCCGCATGGCAATCCAAGCAGGGAATGATCCGTACCTTTAGCATGGCGCCTCCTCCTGGCGAATCCACTGGCGCAGGAGATCCAAACCCCACGGGCCGGAAAGTTCCGGATGAAATTGACAGGCAAGGATATTTCCATATTCCACGGCGGAGACGAATGGCGCATCGTAAGTCGTTAACGCTGCTTGCGCATTGTTCGGACTTTTGATTAACCGATACGAATGCGTGAAGTATGCATCGCCCCGTCGCAGAAAGCGTGTCTCATTTGACGGTTCGACCGTGTTCCATCCCACATGCGGCACGCGTACGCCATCCGGAAATCTTTCAAGAGGACCGGGCAAAATCGAAAGACCACGGATTCCTGGACTTTCCTCGCTCGACTCGAATAAAATTTGCATTCCAAGACAAATGGCGAGCGCCGGAATTCCTTCCTCGATCTTCGCTCGAATAACTTCGTCAAAACCCTCAGCTTCGAGCTTCGCCATCGCCGCGCCAAAACTCCCTACCCCGGGAAGGAGGATTGCCCTGGCGCGGCTCAACTCCGAAGGGCTGGTTGCGACGCGCGTTTCCGCGCCCGCACGGGTAAGAGCGGCCAGAACCGAGGCGAGGTTCGCCGTGCCCGTCGGCACCACCCATACTTCGTTCATCGGATTGATCCTTTCGTGCTCGCAATATCATCGAACGGCGAAATGCGAATGGCGCACCGAAGCGCGCGAGCGAATGCCTTGAACGCGGCCTCCGCTTTGTGATGATCGTTCGCACCGCGAAGCGTATCGAGATGCAATGCGCAGCGTAGTGTGTTCGCGAAGCTCCGAAAAAAATGCTCGATGTTTTCGCACGATACATCGCCAATCTTTTCGCGCTGAAGCCCAAGCGCAATCACTGGAGCAGGTCGCCCAGAAATATCGATCGCGCAGCGGACTAGCGATTCGTCCATCGGCACAATCGCTTCGCCAAACCGCTCGATGCCGCGGCCATCCGCCAGCGCCGTGCCGATCGCTTCCGCTAATGCAATCGCGATGTCTTCCACCGTGTGATGATCGTCGATCCTGAGATCGCCCGCGCATTCGATTTCAAGATTGATGCGGCTATGCTTCGCAATGGTCTGAAGCATGTGATCCAGAAAGCCGAGGCCCGTCGCAATGCGGGATTCGCCCGTGCCATCTAAGGTAACCGCGCATCGGATGCGCGTCTCGGTGGTCGTTCGTTCAATAGTAGCCGTGCGTTTCATAAATAGGTTTGATTGTGGGTTAGAATGTAATAAAAGCGTTCTCCAGCGCGCGTTTCAATTGCGCAAAGGCGTTGCTGCTTCCCGGCAGAGTTAAACGGCGTGCGTCCACTATGCCGCTGTTCGGCCCAAACGATCGCGCGCGAATTCCGAAGGAACGCAGAACACGGTCGAATTGAACTGCATCGGGTGGGAACAGAAGAATAAAATTAGATTGAGAAGGAATGTATCGCACGCCACTTTTATTGAGCCACTCTTCGAGCAATTCTCGTTCGGCGTTGATGCATTCGACATATTTCCGCATTTCCAATTCAAAGCGATCGAAATTGTTCGCGATTATTTCTAGCGAGTGCGCGGCGACCGAATAGGGTCCACCGGCAGCCCGCATCGCCTGAATCATCTCGGGATTCCCCATCGCATAGCCTATACGCAACCCCGGCAAGCCCCACGCTTTAGAAAAACTTCGAACGAGAAGGATATTCGGCAAGCGCAGAAGCTCAACGGATGGATCGCTCTCCGCGAACTCCACATAGGCGAGATCAACGAGCACGCCGATATTCGGATTGTTTTTTGCAAGCCTTTCGATGGTATCAGCCGGAATTGTTTTTCCTGTTGGATTATTCGGGCTGACGAGAACGATGAGCCGCGTCTTCAAAGAAATCCGATCCGCCAGATCAGCAAGCGGGAAGTCACCATCGAGCCAGCCCACTTTGACGTGCGCCGCACCCGCAAGTTCGCCGTACTTAGCGATCATTTCGAAGGTCGGCGCCGTCGTCAGCAGTTCATCTCCTGGCATGAGCGCCACACGACACACACGATCAATCGCCTCGTCCGCGCCGGCGGTGACCATCATGTGCTCCGCGCTAATTCCGTATCGCAGCGCCAACTCGGCTTCGAGCGCATGAGCGAAAGGATATCGAGAGCAGAATTTAGAGGATGCAAACGGTTTTCCGGAAAACGCGATATCCTCGCGATAGGGAATCGGCGGTTCCGTTCGATCCAGAGTAAGCTCGATTGCGGAGTCTTCCGTCGGAGCTTCATAGACTCGAAACGATCGTTGGATAAAGTTACTCGTTGCGCTCATGGTACAATTTGGCTTGGCGATGAAATAATAATATCGGTGCCGCCCGACCGCTTTAGTTGCGGGATGAGCGTGGGAAGCAATGCGCGGCGCACGGCCGCTTTCACGGCGTATCCCTGATGGCTATGCAGCGTAGCGATGGTTGCCTCGCGCATAGCGGGCAACAGGCGAACTACCGCATCGAGCGCGTCGCTCGTGACGTTGAGTTCGAGCATGACGCGCTCGCGAGCGTCGAGCACGGAGCGCAGGAGTAGCGTGAAGCTTTCAATAGCTTCGCGCTTCTCCGGCATATCTAAGGCTCGTGGATTGCAGTAGAGGCGCGTGGAAGATTCAAGCAACTTCGCAACGATTTCGAGTCCATTCGCCTGGAGCGTGGAACCCGTCGCGGTAATATCCACGATGCAATCGGCATCTTCCGGTGGAAACACTTCCGTCGCGCCGTAGGAACGAATACAAGTTGCTCGAAGGGCGGCGTCCGCGATCCATCGCTCGGTAAGATTCCGGTATTCCGAAGCAATGATGAGAGGTTCGCCGGTCAGCTTAAAATCCCCAGCCGTTGTGGCTGGCATTGCGGCCACGAGCGAGACTGGATCGAGCGCGGTATCGAGTAGTTCAATGAGTTCGCCATCGAGCTCGGCGACCCAATCGGCACCGGCGAAGCCAAGATCGCGCGAGCCAAAATGAAGCATCTCGACGATGTTCTGCGGCTTGAGAATCTTGACTTCAAAACCGCCGAGTGAAATACTCGGCCGGTATCCTCGGCTTCCCTGTTGCACGCGGATGCCAGCATCTTCCAGTAGGTGTACGACGCCCTCCTGCATTCTGCCTTTCGGCAGCGCAAGTCTAAGTGGATCGATATTCGTTTGTAGTGTCATTTGCAGCTCCTAAAAAGCCGGGACATTGGCCGGAAGCTGCAAAAAGCGGATAAAACAGCAGCGCCGGCACATTTGGCCGGCGCTAAAAACTTATGGAATAAGCTCAGTCGTCACCAGCCATGCGGGGGATGGTGATGAAGATGCTGAGTGAAATTATTCCGTGAATTCATCTTACTAATAAAGGTTAACCTCGTCGGATGATACGAAGTTCCTGGAAAAATCGAACGTGCTATGAAGCTACGGCTTCGGCCTGCTTCCACTGCCGGGCCATCGCAAGCATGTCGTCGCGATAACGATCCCAATGATAGAGGGTTTCGGGATCGAAATCCGCGCCGTTGGGCCATTCGATGATGTGACATTCTTCGTTGAGCTTCACCTGGCGAAAAAATGTGGGATCGCGCAGTGGACCGAATAGCTCGCCATACCAAAAACCGGTAAGATCAACCGTCTTTATGGAGCGATCTTCGAAGGTGAGGCGCAACAAATGGCCGCCTACCACTTCGACGCCATAAATGGAATGCAGTTCGTGGCCTTTGCTCATAATTTCATGCGCTATACATCCAAATTCCGCACATAGGTCGCGTTGTCCTCGATGAACTTGCGGCGCGGCTCGACGGCATCGCCCATCAGCGTCTCGAAGCGGTCTGCGGCGGCGAGCGCGTCGCCGATCGAAACTTGCAGCAGCGTGCGCGTTTCCGGGTTCATCGTGGTGGACCAAAGCTGCTCGGGATTCATCTCGCCCAAGCCTTTGAACCGGCTCATCACAATCCCCTTGAGCGGCTGGCCATCCAGCACCGCCGCGCCATCGACCATATCGCCATCGCCAACTTCGATCACTTCCTCCTCGTCTTTCTTGCCACCCTTCATGCGCTTCAATACTTCGTCGCGCTCCTCATCGTTGTAGGCATAATGTTCCTGCTTGCCTTTTTTGATCTTGTAAAGCGGCGGCTGCGCGATATAAATATGTCCCGCTTCGATCAGATCCTTCATGTGATTGTAAAACAGCGTGAGGATCAGCGTCCGAATATGCGCGCCATCGACATCAGCATCGGCCATGAGAATCACTTTGCCATAGCGGAGCTTCGTCAGGTCCTGCTGCTCGCCGATACCCACGCCCAGCGCGGTGAAGATATTTCGGATCTCCTCGTTTTCGAGCATCTTGTGCAATCGGGCTTTCTGCACGTTGAGAATCTTTCCTTTGAGCGGAAGAATCGCCTGGAAGCGACGGTCGCGGCCTTGCTTGGCGGAGCCACCGGCCGAATCTCCCTCGACTAAATAAATTTCGCAGTGCTCCGGATCGTTGATCGAGCAATCGGCGAGCTTGCCGGGCAGCGCGGAGTTTTCGAGGGCATTCTTACGTCGGACTATATCCCGCGCTTTGCGAGCCGCTTCGCGCGCTTCGGCAGCACGCGTAACCTTCTCGATGATTCGCTTTGCAACCGGCGGATTCTCTTCCAAAAATTGCGAGAGCTGCTCGTTCATGATGCTCTCGACGATTCCCTTCACTTCGGAATTGCCAAGCTTCGTCTTCGTCTGCCCTTCGAACTGCGGCTCTGGAACCTTAACGGAGATGATAACGGTAAGTCCTTCGCGGAAATCATCGCCCGTGAGCGTGATCTTATCCGATTTGACGAGATTATTTTTCGCCGCG
>DASRZC010000126.1:0-6450 GCA_035686785.1 Kapaibacterium sp. (SeqCode) | reverse complement strand
CATGGGAACGTTCAAACGAGTCGGATGAAAAACCAAGTTGTTTTACCATCAAGGAACGGACGAAAAACACGTGAACTTTGTTTCATCTTCATCCCGACTTAATCAGAGTTTCCTTAAAAGAATTGCCCACATTGAAATACCTTTGGGTCGAATTTTCCAAAAAGAGACAAAAAACCCATCAAACAGCATGAAGCCAGGAATTGAAAATATAAATCCCAACCAGTCTGACCCTTGTAAGCTATCAGGACCCAAAAGACATCCAAGTTTGATTCCCATCGAAAGAAATAGCCAAAGAATTAGCATTATTTTGGTTCGATTCGCGTCATTGATTTTATACGAAACCCGTATCCCGGCCCAGATTACTGCGGAAAAAATTATTATTATTATAAGAAATCCCATGAAAGTCAATAAAAAGATCTTCTAATATTTAGATCTGCTTATGGCAAATAGAATGCCTTCGTGAGATTCGTCAAAATCATGGGAAGAATTCCCAGAACGAACAGGCCAACCGTTGCGATAGCCAGTGCGGCCCACGCGCTGATCGTATCGCCACGCACGGCGACCGCGCCGCCGGGCGTGATGGTAAATTCCGCGCCTTCTTCGGGTTCCCGGAAATACATGACGACGATCACGCGAATGTAAAAATAAACTGAGATCAGTGTGGCGATCATGCCCAAAATCGCATACGGAGTCAGCCCCGCGCGAATCGCGGCGGTGAAGACGTAATATTTTGCGAAGAACCCTCCGAACGGTGGAATGCCAGTGAGCGAGAGCATCATAATCGCCATGACGAACGCCAGCCAGGGGCGGCTGCGGCCCAAGCCGGCGTAATCACTAAGTTCGAGTCCGCGCCCGGTTTCTTTTTCGAGCAATGCGACCACCCCGAACGCGCCCATTTGCATGAGCAGATAGACGGTGAGATAAATGGTTACCGAAGTCGCGCCTTCGCGCGTCATCGCTGCGGCTCCGAGCAGCATATAACCCGCGTGCGCGATGCTCGAATATGCGAGCATCCGCTTCAAGTTCATTTGCGAGAGCGCGGTGATGTTGCCGTAGAACATCGAGGCCAGCGCGAGCACGGCGAGGATAGTTTGCATCTTATGCAAGGCGCTTGGGTCCTGTGCGAGTGGTCCCATCGCGATATTGAAGATCAGAATGAGCGCGGCGAACGCGCCAGCTTTCCCGGCGGTCGAGAAAAATCCCGCAACGACGGTCGGCGCGCCTTCATAGACATCCGGCGCCCACTGATGGAAGGGGAATGCCGCGACTTTGAAGGAAAATCCGACAAGCAGCATCGCTACGCCCATCCAGAACATGGGGCTGTTTAGGATCACATTGGAGGAAAGCGGATTTTGCAGCGCCTTCGTGATCATGTCGAGATTCGTCGAGGCGAAGGTTCCATACAGCAGTGCAATGCCATAGAGGAAAAACCCCGTCGAGAATGCGCCGAGCAAAAAATACTTGAGCGCCGCTTCATTCGATTCGCGCCGCTTGCGGAAAAGACCGGCAAGCACATAAAACGCGATGGACATCGTTTCGAGACCGAGGAACGTCACGATAAGATCGTTGCCAGAAGCGAGCATGATCATCCCGCAGGCGGAAAAGAGCGTGAGGCCCGCAAACTCTCCAACGAGGACGCCTTCATCTCGCAAATACCGCTCAGCGAGCAGCACCGCGATGATGACACTGAGCGAAAACAGAATCGCGTAGTAATTCGCGAAGCTGTTATTCAGAATCATCCCATTGAAAATCCTGCCCGTATTGCCGAGGTTTACGTATCCCGCCGCGCCCGCGGCCAGCGCGCCGAGGACGGTCAGAAAAAGCGGAATGCGCGACGGAATTTTCTCGAAGGCGTCCCACATCAGGACGACGAGGCCCGTCCCCGCCAAAATGAGGAGCGGCATAATGCCGTAAATATCGCGAGCGGTAACTTGAAATGGCATTAGTGTTCTTTACTTAAAAACGCGAAGTGAAGTTGCTACGCGGCAAGCCCATAGAGATGAGCCGAAATTGGTTTCTCGGCGGATAACTTACTGACGGCCATGATCGAGAAGCCGATGATTTTACCATCGTCATTCACCATTTCCATCACCGCATCATTATCGGTGTTGCGGAAGGTACATTGCGAATCGTCGTCGAAAACAACTTCGAGATAATCGCCTTCGCGGTCGTACCAAACCGTTATTTCTTTTTTCTCTCCCATAGTACCCGTCCCTTTTTAATTTGGTCGCTGGGATATGCCGTCATGACATACGCATCAGCGGAAGCATACTTAACGACAACGCAGAGGAATTTATTTCCAGTCCGCGAGCCGCGATAGAAGTGATAGAGAATCGCGGCGTCCGGGTCACTGACTGATTCAATGACAAAGTCAGGATCGCGAATTGTTTCTTCCATGTACTCGAACAAGCCCGCATTTCGTAGTCTCTTATAGAAGTGCCCAATGCGTTCCTCCGTCAAGCGTACTTTCCGACCCTTGAAATCGACGAAAATTTTCATTTAACGGTTTGGGCTTTCAAGGCCCACAGCGAATCTTTTTCAAGTGTTCGCTGCGCTGTCGCCGTCATGCTCGCTTGTTTCATCTTCAGCAAATCGTCCGACATCGAGTACATCGTTCGCTCGCTTGTCTTCATAAAGTTCATGGGCTGGATGCCGATCCAGAACATAAAAATGACGATGGGAACCACGGCAACGAGTTCGCGCCAATGGAGGTCCGGGATACGATGCGCCTCATGGCTGGTGTCGATAGCATGTTCCGCGCCGTGCGATGCGGCTGGGTGCGCGCCTTTTGGCAGGCCGAAGACGAAGCGCTGGTACATCCAAAGAAGATACACCGCCGCGAGAATCACGCCGGTTGCACTCCAAACCCCATAGGCCCACGTATTAAGCACTGGCGAGTAGAACGAGCCAACGATCGTGAGGTATTCGCCGATAAAGCCATTTAGTCCCGGCAATCCCGCGCTGGCGAAAATAGCGATGCCAAAGAATACCGAGAAGAGTGGAACCATTCTGGCGAGGCCGCCATATTCCGAAATCTCGCGCGTGTGCCGGCGGTCGTACATCATGCCGAACATCATAAAGAGCATCCCGGTCGAGAGGCCGTGATTGATCATTTGGATGACCGCGCCCTGCAAGCCCTCGCGTGTCATCGAAAAAATGCCGAGCACGATGAAGCCCATGTGCGCGACGGAGGAATAGGCGATGAGCCGTTTCACATCGGTCTGCACCATCGAAACGAGCGCGCCATAGATAATGCCGATCACGCCAAGCACGGAAAAGATCGTGGAATAATCAAACGCCGCTTGCGGGAAGAGTTCGAGGCAAAATCGAATGAGGCCGTATGTTCCCATCTTTAGCAGCACGCCCGCAAGAATGACGGAGCCGGCCGTCGGCGCTTCCGTATGCGCGTCCGGCAGCCAGGTATGAAGCGGGAAGATTGGAACTTTAATCGCGAAGCTCAGCGCGAAAGCGAGGAAGAGATAATGCTGAACGTCGATTGGCAGTTGCCGCGAAACGACGAGGAGCTTCGTAATATCGGTTGTGAAATGCCCGGTGATATGCCCCGCCTCGATGCCGAGCCAAATAATGGCGACGAGCATAATGAGCGAACCGGCCATCGTATAGATGAAGAACTTTATCGCTGCATAGATTCGCCGCTTGCCGCCCCACACGCCGATGATAAAATACATCGGGATGAGAATCACTTCCCAGAAAATGTAGAAGAGGAAAAGATCGAGCGAACAAAACACGCCAAGCATTCCTGTTTCAAGCAACATCAGCAGCGCCATGAAGCCGGGTACGCTCTTCGTGATCGAGTTCCACGTTCCGAAGATCGTTACGACGGAGAGGAACGTCGTAAGCAGAATGAGCAGCATCGACATCCCATCGACGCCCACGAAATAGGTGAACGTGATGCCCGGCAGCACGATCCACGGGAATTGATCGACAAGCTGGTAGCCGCCAGCGGCAGCGTTAAAATTCGCATAGACCACGAGCGAAATCGCGAAGGTGATGATGCTCGTGATGAGCGCGATCCATTTCGCGGCTTCGGCCTTGCGCACCGCTATGGCAGCTAAAGCGCCGAGGAGGGGAAAGAAGATGAGTAAACTTAACATGTCCTACAAAATTACGAAGAAAAAGAGGGACCCTACTCGATTTCGGCCAATAAATCTCGAAGTTCGCTCTCGGAAATTGAAGATTGATCGGACTTGTCATAAATTGAAAGGAGATTCACAATTTCTCCTTCCACGTACACGAACGTTATTACACGAGCGCCGAATGACTTTCCTCGGCCTTTGGCTTTAATTGCCAGTCGAACTTTATAGCAGTTATGACCGATAGGAGTTCCCTGGTTTGGGTTCTGCTTCAACACAGCGCTGAGTTCTGCCAAATCTTCGCGTAGGGAGCGATATTTTTTCGCAAGTTTTTTCGCCTTGCGATCGAACGTAGGGGTGGTTTTGACTCGGTAACTCACGAATTACAGTTCGCGGAGTAAGTCTTCAACGTCACGAAGTTCGATCTCTCCGCGTTTGGCACGGCGAACATCATCCACGGCATGACGCAAGTCCGAGAGAATTTCCGCCTTTTCGGATGTGAGACGTTGCGTTTTCGCGCGAATATTTCGCATCAGTTCAAAAAAGAACGGTGCCCGTTTATCGTCCACTTCTACAAGTACTTTCATAATGATATTAACGCCAGTGCAGTGAGGTGGTTCCTTTTTATAATGCGACCCATTTCGCGGCCTCAGCCTTGCGCACCGCGAGCGCGGCAAATGCGCCCAAGAGGGGGAAGAAGATGAGTAAGCTTAGGATGTACTACAAAAATACGAAATTTATTCAAAAAGATCGGGAATTCCTAAATTCGAGAGCAGAATCTTCCGAATTCGAATACATACCTCAATGGCCTCTTCCGCTTCCATTTTGCTTGCAAACTCAAGGGGATAACGAATACCCACCGCATAAAGAGAAAGCAATTCGAGGTCTTTCATCAGAGCTTGCAACGATTTCGACTCGAGAAGATCCGCGAGAAGGGGAAGATTATGTGTGTATGGGGGAGGAATGTTGTGTTCGATGAGGACAGCCTTAAGGAGTTTCTCGATGCACTGCTGGGCATGAAAACAGACGGCGTCATAATTCGGAGGGTCGGCGATAGCCTCTCGGCGCATCGTCCGATAATCGCCTTCCGACTTTTTCCACCAATTACTGGTTTCGCTGGTCATAGAGTACGATACCTCGATTCAGCACGTCCTGCAAAAAGAAATCCCGACGATCGACGCAGGTGGCAACCTCTTCGGGCTTACGCACAATGAGATCGAGCGGAAAAGGCGGATGGAATTCATGGCAAATGCGAACGGACTGGCGCATTCCTTTGCCATCGAATGGCATGACGACCAGCAGGTCCACATCGGAATCGGGCCGCGGGCTCCCCCACACCTGGGAACCGAACAGCACGATGCGCGACGGGTGAAACCGTTCCGCGATTTGAGTGGCGTAGTGGCGAATGGATTCGAAGGGAATGGTCATATAATTATTCGTAAGCAAACGGTTTTTAGAGCCATACCGTTGCAAATGCAAATTGTGGAACATTCCTCGCCCTCTCTGCGTCTTTTAGGTACGATGAAACCACGCATTATCAGCGAACCGGAAATCATGGCTGGCAGCCCTGAACTTTTGGTTTTATTGGCTGGAACGGCAGCAATTACTTCCAGATCGAAAGGGCTGTCAATACCACTATCAATACAGCATCTATCACAATAAGCAAAGTGCTTGCTTCCTTTTGACCCGTCTGAAGCTGCTCTACGGCATTGGCTCCAGCCCTTGCTTGCTCGCACTCCTCGTCTTTCAGTTGATAATAAGCAAATTCACGAGCCGTCATCGCGTTCATCGGCTTCTGCTTCAAAACCAAGTAAAGGGAATCGTTACAAGCTGTTGCGCTAATGATTTGCTTTGCAACTTCAGAATGTTGAAGCTGCTGGATCGCATTCGCGTTTGTATGGGCTTGTTCGCACTCGCGGTCTTTCATTTCGAAGTAGGCGAATTCGCGAGCAGTCATTGAGTCGATCGGTTTGGCCTTCAGACTCAAATACTCAGGATCGTTACACGCCGTGCTGCTAATAATTGGCTTCGCAACGCATGACGAAAATAACAATAGTAAAAATATCCAACGTCTCATACCGAACCTAAAACATCACCAAATACCCGATCACCGCGATCAGCCCGACGACGATTAGCACGGCGTAATTCTGTGCGATGCCGGTTTGGATGCGGTGAATGGAGTCCGTGGAATGATTCACAATTTACAAAAACGGAATGCGAATGAGAAGTGTGCCGCGAACCGTGAGGCCATCGCTTCAATGAATTTCACGGCGGTCGCGGTCACGATCATGTACTTCTTCACGTGTTAGCGGCTTAAAGCCGGGCGGAGCGTGAAACGGATTTTCAATCATTCTCC
>DASRZC010000125.1:0-22689 GCA_035686785.1 Kapaibacterium sp. (SeqCode) | reverse complement strand
TTTACTTCTGCCGTCTAAGTGGCGAAAATTATTCGCAATCGAAAACCTTTACGATTGTGAAATAAGGAATGATTGCATCGCAAGTGTGAGAGAGGGCGGTATAATGCCGCTGTTGTTAGTTGCGAAAGGGCCACCTCGTTAAGGGTGGTCCTTTTTTTAATCTTAAAAAGCAACCGCGGTGAAGAGGGTGAGTGCGAGTAGCCGTTTCGGGAGCATGATATTCGCTCATTCAAAGCGGTGCGGGAGGGCAAAGGTGCCCGCGCGGAAAGGGCAAATCGGAGTGGTTGTCCTATCCCCTTAGTCGCGGAGCAGCATCCCATCCGAACTATCCTTGACACCGTGCGTTGTTAGAGTTATGAATTTTTAGTTACCGTGGACGACCGGTTAGCGCCGTCGTTTCTCGAATTGATGAAGAACATTCGGCGGGTCAAGATCGAGCGGATTTCACCGGAAAAGAAACGGTTGGTCCGAGAGATCAAGCAATCGATCGAAGAAGTGAACGCTGCCGAACGAGGCGAAATTTCCCTGCGCCCGGCGCGAGATCTTCTTCGTGAGCTTTAAGGTAACCACAACGCCCACGTTCGATCGGCAGGCCAAATCGTTGGCCAAAAAATACCGTTCGCTGAAAACGATCTCGAACAGCTAATTCACCGATTGGAAACCGAGCCGGAAATGGGAGTGTCGCTCGGGCATCATTGCTTCAAAATCCGCCTCGTCATTAGCTCGAAAGGTAAGGGCAAATCGGGCGGCGGACGTGTAATCACTAACGTAAGAATTACCAGGCAATCGGTTCGGCTCATTGCCATTTACGATAAATCGGAAAAAGATTCTCTCTCCGATACCGAGCTTAATCATCTTCTTGCAACCTTAGAAGAATGAATGCCTAAACACTCAACCACCCCCTGCCCCCGCCTTAAAAAAGCGGGGGTTCGGGGCATTGCTGTTTGCTAACTATGCCATAGCTTTCTCGCGCTGGCCGTTGGTGGTCTTCGAGAGCGATTTGCCGTTGTGCAACATGCCCGATTGAATCGGCACTTCGCGTTCCTTCGGTTTCGAAGGCTCTTTCTTCGGCACCATGATTTCGAGGACGCCGTCCTTGAAATCGGCCTGGATGTTCTCTTCCTTCACGCCTTCGGGCAGCGTGAACTGGCGGACGAATTCGCCGTAGGACCGCTCCATCCGGTAGAAGTTGCGGTCCTGATGTTCCTCCTCGCGCTTTTTCTCGCCGCGAATGGTAAGGACGCCTTCGCTCACCGTGAGCTTCACATCGTCTTTCGTTAGCCCCGGCAGCTCGGCGATGAAGTAGATATTATCTTTGTCTTCGTTGATATCGACGGACGGCATGAAATTGCCGTTGTTCACGAACGGCGTGAAATTAGTGAAATTGCTGTCGAAATCATTGAAGAAGCGCCGCATGGTGCGTCCGAACGAATCGAGATCGCGCCTGGGCGATTCCCATTTAATAATGGCCATTGTGTGTTCCTTTCGAGAAATTGTGATTGGTTATCGAGAATTGTGAATTTTCCACGCATTGCGAAGTGGTAAGGGTGATGGCCGAACGCAATTGGAATTGCGTGCCAAGCCCGAAAGCTCATGGTTTAGGGAGATGAGGGACATTTCCATCTGTCATTTCGTCGCGGTCACCGGAAAGAATTTCCTGCCGGTATGAAATTTTTTCACGGTGATCGGTGTCACTCTTTAATCCGGTAACCGGGAATCCGCCCCATACTGAACGAGCTACGTGCGAACCGCGCCAGAATTTTTCAATCTCGGCCTTAAATACGAGGAGCGAAAAGACCTCGATATGGCCATGCGCTGCTATGGGCAGATCATCGCGCTGTGGCCGAAAGAAATTGCGCCGTACCATCGGCTTTCGGTGCTGGCGCTCGAGCAGAAGGACCCGCGCTTCGCCCTTGCCTGGCTCGAGAAGGGCATCGCCGTTAACGAAACCATCGCGGAACTTTGGAATAACCGCGCGCTCGCGCTCTCCGAGCTGAAAGAGTACGACGAAGCCGAGCACGCCTTCGAGCGCGCGCTTTCGCTGAAACCGGATAATTGGGAAGCCTACTATAATTTCGGCCGGATGCGCCTGATGCAAAAGCGCTTTGCCGATGCGGAAGGGTTCCTGCGAAAGGCCGCGGAGTTAGATCCACGGTCGGTGGTGACGTTCAATAATCTTGGTTTGGCGCTCCACGGCATGGAACGATTTGACGAAGCCATTCCGGCGTTCGACCGCGCAGTCGAGCTCGAACCGCGATATAACGAAGCACGCGCGAACAAAGGCGCTGCGCTGTATTACGGCCACCGCTTCACGGAGGCCGAGGCGCAACTTCGCCAGGCGATCGCGCTCGCGCCCGGCGGCGACTCTTTTGAAGCAGCAGGCGCGCATTATAACCTTGCATCGCTTTTGCTCTCGCAAGGAAAACTTATCGAAGGATTCCAGGAATATGAGTGGCGATGGAAGACGAAAGATTGGCCGCCGATTCGTAGTTACGTGCGCCAGCCGCAATGGGAGGGTGAGCCGCTCGATGGGCAGACTATCCTCATCTGGCACGAGCAAGGCGCGGGCGACACGATTCAGTTTTTCCGGTTGGTCGCCGAGCTTGCGAAAATGAATTGCGAGATCGAAGCAGAAGTCCAGCCGGAATTGCACCGGCTCTTCATAGCGTCCTCGAGCTTGCCGAATGTTCGCTTTCATCGCTCTGGCGAAAAGTTACCCGCCTTCGATGTCCATGCCCCACTTATGAGCTTACCGCGGCTGCTGGGAATCCAATTCGAGACATTCCATCCGTTCAAGCCGTATCTTCGCCCGCGGGGATTTGAAATCGACGAATGGCGGCGCAAGTTGAAGGCCATGACGCCGGAAAAGTACAGAAAGAAAAAGCGAATTGGAATCGTCTGGGCCGGCAATCCCAAGCATCCGGCGGACCACCAGCGCTCGATTTCGTGGGAAACGATGAAGCCGATTGTCGAAGCCCATAGGGACCGCAATCAATTCTTTAGTCTGCAGCCGGGCGCTTCCATCCCTGAAGAAGAACGATCCCACGTAATTGACTTAGGCCCCGAGCTTCGTGATTTTGCCGTGACTGCCGCTATTGTCGCGAACCTGGATTTAATGATTGCGGTCGATACCTCCATTATTCACCTCGCCGGAGCGCTGGGCAAACGCGTGTGGACCATCCTTTCTCACACACCCGACTGGCGATGGGTCATCGGCCAGGAAAAGACGGCATGGTATCCTTCGATGACCCTCTTCCTGCAAAAAAAACCTGGCGTGTGGAGCGATGTGATCGCTGAAGTGAGTGAAACACTGGCGCTGGAATAAAAATAACTCGTTTGAAACATAGGAAACTGGCGATCGTCAATCCTGCACTTCGGATGAAATGGAATCCACGAAGACCGGTTGTCCCGCGCGGTATTCGAGCGGGAGTTCTCGTCCTCGTGCTTTTTAATTTCAGCCTCCCTCCGGCTGCCCACGCTTATTGGCAGCAGCACGTCCGCTACGACATTCGCGTCACGCTGATCGATTCGATTCATACGCTCGATGGAACGCTCTTCGTCGTCTATACGAATCATTCCCCGGACACGCTGCGTGAAGTATGGTTCCATCTCTATTCGAACGCCTTTCAGCCCGGAAGCATGATGGACGAACGCGCGCTCGCAATTCACACAGCACCAGTTTACGACCGCATTCACAAACTTCCCGAATCCGAATGGGGAAAATATTGGATCCAAAACATAACAGCGGATGGCGCTATGGCACAATTTGAAATTACGGGGACGGTCATGCGCGTGGCTCTAATGAAGCCGCTTGCGCCCGGAGATTCAGTAACGATTGCGTTCCCATTTCGCGAGCAAATTCCTCGGCAAATTCGGCGGAGCGGATGGATGTCCCGAGAAGGCGTCGAATATTCGATGGCACAGTGGTATCCCAAAATCGCGGAATACGACCGCGAGGGATGGCAGCACCAGGAATATATCGCGCGCGAGTTTTATGGAGTCTATGGCGAGTTTAATGTGCAGATCACGCTGCCCGCGCGCTATACTGTCGGCGCGACGGGACAATGCATGAATCCAACAGAGGTGGGGCATGGCTATGACCAAATTGCTGCAGGCGTGAAAGCTGGACTCGTGGAACCTACCGCAGGTAGTGGCATGACTACGTGGAAATTCCATGCGGAGAACGTCCACGATTTTGCATGGGTCGCGGATGATGATTACATTCACGAATGGATGACGTGGAACGATACTACCACTATTCACTCCTTCTACAAAAGTTGGGCGCGGCCCTATTGGGAAAAGAATGCGTTGGCTTATTCGCTGTTCGCACTTTCGACCTATAGCCACGATTTCGGTCCGTATGCCTATCGTAACTTTTCCTGCACGATGGCGGGCGATGGCGGCATGGAGTATCCACAGCTAATTATGATTACGGGTTATCGTCCGAATCCGCTTTCGCTTGCGGGCGTGATTGCGCACGAAGTGGGGCATCAATGGTTTTATGGAATGCTCGGTTCGAATGAAACGCGCGAGGCATTTATGGACGAAGGCTTCACAACCTTCGCCACTACTATGTGCATGAATGCGCTCTTCGGCGACAATCAGGAATATCCCGGCGAAGGACACTCCTGGCTCGATTGGTTCGTTCCCAGATTCAGCAACAAGCGCGATAACTATCGCTTCTATCAGGAGATGGCTTCTCAAGGTTACGAAGAACCGCTCGATATTCCGCACGATTGGTTCCGAGAGGATGTGACCGCCGGCCTCGTGTATGGCAAGACCGCCGCCATTCTGAATATGCTGCAATACACGCTCGGCGATTCCACGTTCGCGGCGGGAATGAAAGAATATTATAACGAATGGCGCTTCAAGCATCCGCATCTTTTGGATTTCGAGCGCGTGATGGAGGAAGTCGCGCACACCGATCTCGCCTGGTTTTTCGATGAGTGGTTCAAGACGACGCGGACGGTGGATTATGAAGCAAAGTGCGTGAAGTCAAAGCGACAGCCGGGCGGTAATTACGTAACAACCGTTACGCTCCATAATAATAATCTTGCCGTCATGCCGCTCGATCTTCTTCTACATTACAACGATGGCACGAGCGAAGCGGCAACAATTCCGCTCGCCACGAATCAGCATTTGGATTATCATAAAGATGGCGCGAGCCTGTTCTTCCCAAGCTGGGATTGGGTCGCTCCGAATTATGCCGGAACGATTCTCACTCCGAAGCCAGTCTCCTGGTTCGAAATCGACACCTCCTGGCGATTGCAGGATTTGAATTGGCTGAATAATTATGCGGGCTTGCTTCTGCCGCCGGGAGAGTGGGCTGTCTGGAAACAGCTTTTTGTGAATCCGCCGATCGATAAGTATTGGGCTGTGGCAAGGCCGATACTTTGGCCGGATTATCTTGCAGGCGTAAACCCCGGCGTGGGCATAAAATTCGGAATGAACCTCGGTTTCTCCGGCGATCTGAAGCTACTCTATAAAGCTGGATACACGCTTGACTATACGGGCACGGTTCCTCCCACACCGCCGTGGTATGATCGGGTCGATGGCGCTCTAACGTTTTCCACTCCGGTCGATTGGCTCGGAAGATTGAGCAGCGTTGGTTTGGACGCTGAGAAGATGTATGGAATCGCGACGCTTCGCGCTTCGCTCACAAAAACATTCCGTCCTGTTTACTGGCGATTGGGTGCAACGCACTCTGCAACATTATTTGTCGAAGATCAGCGACTGGAGACTGCCGAAAACTATCCTGTTTGGCACTGGGGATGGGGCAAACCAAATTTTTCTGACGCGGGACCGCTGTTTTATCCTTACGGGATGCACACCGATGTTGCCGGTATCCATTATTCGATTGTTAGCGAAGGCGGTTCGACGCATTTTGATTTTTTAGGTGAAGCAAGCGTTTGGGGTTCGGATGCTTCTTTTGCGAAAGGAGAGGCAGTGCTTACAAACAAGGTTCCACTTTCTTCTGAGATGGAGTTGAACATTCGCGCAGCCGCAGGAAAAGCGACCAGTTCTACGCAGGGCGAATGGGAAAGCACCGGCACGCCGTACCAACAGGAGTTCTATCTATCCCGCGCGGACAATTACGAGGAGCAAGCGAATGGCTTTTATCGAGCGGTTTCGAGCATGGATTACGGTTGGAGCCGCGATGCATCGCTTTTTCTGCAAGGTGGCGCTGGGGTTCGCGGCTACGCGGCTAGTCCAAGCCTCTATGAAATTTTCGGAACCGGAATGGCCGGACTCAATCTCGATCTCGATATTGCCAATCCCATTCGAAATATTTGGGGCTTGGATGCATTCAGGCCTGGAATCTTCGTGGATGGCGGATTCATCTTTGGCGATTCGATCCGCGCAGATGCCGGAATCAAGATCGGCCTCGATCTTTTGGAACTTCTTCCATCCCAGCTCCGCGGCGTGGCCGAGGAATACGATAAAATTCCTATCGTCTATCTCGATCTTCCGCTTTACGAGAATCTCCCGCTCGATGGTAAGCCGAATGTTGCCTGGCGCTGGGCGATCTCTTTGGGTGTTGCGCTGTAGCTGTCATTCCCGCTTTCGCGGGAATGACAGTCTTTTAATTTCACGTTTGATTCAAATGCGATTTTTTCTTTTCCTCGCCATTCTGATCGGGCTGGAAGCACCGACCTACGCGCCTCTGTTCGCGCAAACTTCCGCCACCGGCATCCCGTATTTTCAGCAGGACGTGCATTATACGCTCGCCGCGACGATGCACGACGATTATTCGTATCCCTGGATTTCAGGAACCGGCACGTTGTATTATACGAATAACTCGCCGGACACGCTCCACGAGCTATACTTCCACCTCTATTGGAATTTATTTAAGAATGAGAAGTATGGCGAGCACGACCGCGAGCATGACTCGACTTCGAAAATCGGGCCGCGAGGAATCCAGATTGCGGAATTCGAGGTCGGCGGAACACCGGCGCGATATGAGATTGACAATACGATCTTGCACGTCGTTCTTGACAACCCAATCCTGCCGGGCGGAATTTCCAAGATTCACTTTGTCTGGACCGCGCTGCTCCCGCATTTTGGAACGCGCACCACGTGGGGATGGCACGATAGCACGGCGCGGAATTTTGCTACCGCGCAGTGGTATCCGCAAGTGTGCGTGTATGATAATCACGGGTGGCATCCCGATCAATATATCGGTATGGGAGAGTTTTATACCGATTATGGCGCGTTCGATGTATCGCTCACGCTGCCCACGCGATTGAGCACCGTGATGACGACCGGCTGGCTCGAAAATGCTTCGGAGGTTTTGCCCGAATCCGTTCGCGCTCAGTTAGATTTCGCCAAAGCACATCCCGACTCCATTGTTCACATTGCCGATTACTCCGATTATCGTTACCAGCCGATTTCCGCGAGCGAGCCGATGCGTACCTGGAAATTCCACGCCGATTCCGTCCGCGATTTCGCCTGGTGCGCGGACGAGGCGTATATTTGGGACGCTGTCTATGATGGCGGCGTAATGCACCACGCGGTCTATTGGAACAGATCGCGTGAGTTCTGGAGTGCGGAGGCGGCTAAGATCGTGTTGATTACCGAACAAACGAACTCCGCCTTCGCCGGCAAATATATTTATCCCAACATGGTCCTTTGCGAGACATACGAAGGTGGCATGGAGTATCCCGGCATTGTCTTCGTTGGCCCATCGGAGAATGAATCCACCTACCACTGGCAGTACAATACCATGATGCACGAACTCGGGCACCAATGGTACCCGATGATGATGGGTTCGAACGAAACCGACTACGGCTATATGGACGAAGGCTTCAATACGTTCATCACCACCTTCGTTCAGGAACGATATTTCGGGCGGTGGAATAATTCCTATGGTCCCGGTCTCGGCTTCAACGATGACGAGCGCACCGCGAATTATCGCGGAGCCATTTTGCAGCAACTTGCGGGCAACCAGGAACCATCCAAACAAAAAGCCGATGCGTATCTCAGCTATCGAGATTATGCGGAAGCAAGCTATCCGCATCCCGCCAGTGTATTCTTCATGCTGCGCTACACGATGGGTGATAAGGCATTCGAGGATTTCATGCACCTGTATTACGAACGCTGGCGATTTAAGCATCCTTATCCGGACGATTTGCTGAACGCCGCCGAGGACATCGAACGCACGGAAGGCGATACCAACCGCGTTCGCGCCAGAGGCGATCTGCGCTGGTTCTTCAACGAGTGGTTCGAGCAAACATGGAAGCTTGATTATGCCATTGGAGATTGCGATGTCGATCGGAAAGTCGGGCTGGAAGCACCGACCTACGCGGCCACAGTCACGATTGACAAGAAACAGCGAGCCGTCATGCCACTCGATCTCGTCTTCACGTTCGCCGATGGCACGACGGAGAGAAAATGGATCCCCGTCGATGATTGGCTGCGCACCATGTCGAAGGCGCGGACCTATACGTACACCTTCGACAAGAAGCCCGTTAAAGTGGAGATTAATCCCACGCGGGAACTGCTCGATGTCAATCGGTTGAATAATGACTGGCCGCACCCGCCCGTGCAGGTGAGTCTTATACCGAAAATATATGGGGATGTAAAGCCGATCGATAGCTATGCGCTCCGCTCCTCGCCGTATATCGCGCCGCTTGCCGCCGATTTTTCGCACGGCTGGCTCGCGGGATGGACGTTGCTTGGAAGTTATCTCGACCGCACGCACCGGATCGCCATCGGCCCGCGCATTGGATTTCCACACGAGGGCAGCACTACGGTGGGCGGCGCATTCCAATATCATAGCGTGTTCGACGCCATTTCGCCATTCAGCGATATCGACTTTTTGCTTTCGCAATCCGACAGCAATGCGTTTTATGGATTTCGCTTTTCGCAAGTCATTAACGCGCCGGGAACGACAGATCCGGTGCATATTCTCGAAGCGGGATACGATCTTTCCGGCGATGTGTGGAGTAAACTATCCGGTGTCCCGCCGCCGCTTAACCGCGGTTACTTTGGCTATACATTCCATGACGATATGGGCTGGAATACGCTAACGCTTGCCGGTGAAGGCGAGGACGGATTAGGCGATCCGCGCACGACCTACACCAAGCTTGCCGGCATGTTGGACGATCGTATCGACATCACGAACGATTGGAACGCTTTCATCCGCCTGTTCGGCGGCAGCATGCAGCCCATCGGCCATCCGCTGCCATCGCAATCGCTCTTTCAGCTATCCAGCCCGAGCGATGTCGATCATTTCTCCGATCTCTACGGCTCGAATTTCGGCAGCGGCGTGCGGGATAAAATTCGCAACGCGGCGATGAGCGGGCCGCTCGTGCGCGGATATTTTGGCGAGAATAATATCTATGGCCGCGTGGCCGCGAGCGGAACGTTCGAGATCGGAACCCGCACGATTCCGGGTCTCGAGGAGATTCTCGCCCCCGTTGGTCTCGTCTTTTTTGGCGATGCGGGACTTGTAACCAATGCCTTCTGCACCTGCGATTTACACGAAGAGCTGAAAAGCGATGCCGGCGTTGGTTTGCGGTTCTTTGGCTTTGATGGCCGGCCCATTCAGGCGTGGGATTTGGATCTGGAGCGCACTGAACTTCAATTCGATTTCCCGATTTATCTCGATAAGCCAGCGCCGGGAGAAGAGAATCTGGCGTTTCGCTTTGTGGCGATGGTGCGGCAGGACTTCTAATTGCCGGAACCTGGATTACACGGATTGGGATGGATTACATGGATTGGGATGGATTACACGGATTGGGATGGATTACGCGGACGATATAGAGGACGTCGTTCCCGCGACGGCGGGAACCCAGACTATCTTATTGCTATCACAACAAGCGTATCTGTTCCGTAGCTATTCGATGCAATCGCAATCGCGGCGCGGTTGGTATCGGCGGGGAGTTTTGCGCGGTCGATGGAAATTGGCACGTCCTTCTTATCGCCGCTTTGATAGGTTGGGAACGTAAGCCATGCGGTATCGGACACAGGAGAGACCGTTGCGCTCCACGAAAACGGACACGAGCACGTATGCGTAATGGAAATACCAGAATCCATCACGGGCGATCGGAAAACAATGGTGTCGGGCGCGATGACCATGCGTTCCTGAACGATCGGATCGTTCGCGCAGCCGCTCAGGCAGTAGCCGATTGCAAACGAACTCAAAGCGAGCGCGAACAGAATTGTGGAGGATGCTGGCAGCTTCATGTTCCGATGTCCTTTGCCGAAAGTTTGGAGGGAAGCGGCTCGCCATCTTCGACCATATCGAAAAATTGAGCGTGCTCGCGGAGGACTTTGCGCTTTGTCCGTTTCTTTCGCTTGATAAGATGCAGTCCGTGATTGAGCGCGAGTGTGAGAACAAACGGAATAGCGAACGAGGCGATCGTCGTGCCCAGGCCGAGCGCATTATCCTCGGCACGGAGCCGCGCGAACGCGGCATTTGAAATAATGGTCAGGATTAGCCCGCCGCCAAGCGAGAAGACCCAGAACCAGGGCTTGAGATAATGCTGATAGTAAAACAGGCCGCAGATCAACCCGAAAAACAGGCCGATAATGGCGGCGCTCACGCTGTCCGGTAAGCTAAACTGTCTTCCCCTGAGTAGAATAAAGGCAATCATTATGAGTGTAGCGCACACTTCAGTTTGCGAGCCAGGCCCAGTGGCGGAATCGCAACCTAAAGTAGCATCGTCTGCGATGCGCCCTACGCTATAATCCTATCCTTTGGAAATCTGTTCCGCCTCGAAAATTTCCTGTTCGCTCACGAGGAGTTCCTGGACGGCTTGCCGCGGGGTCGCCGAAAGCCTCGGGAGTTTTCGAACGAAGAAAAACGCGGGAATTGTGAAGCCGGCCAGCACCACAGCGTTCAGCCGAAATGCATCGGCCACGCCGAACTGAGAGGCCATCCAGCCCGCCAGCAGGCTCCCGAAGGGGAACAGCCCTGCAAAGGCAAACGAATAAATACTCATAACGCGGCCGCGCAATTCATCCGGCACGCGCCGCTGAAGCATCGTATTCGCCGTGATGAAAAATGTGATAATGCCCCAGCCAATCAGGACCAATGCGATCACTGCGGCCGCAAGGGTGTGGATGAAGGAAAGCCCGAGCAGTGCCAGGATGAAAATTCCCAACCCGGCAAAAATCATTTTTCTCGAATCGAGTTTTCCCGCAAATGCCGCTTGCGAGAGCGCCGCCAACAGCGCGCCCGCGCCATTGGCCGAAAGCAGAGCACTATAGGTTCCCGATCCGCCCCGCAGCAAGCTCCCGGCCACGACCGGAAGATTCACCGTGTAGCTCCATCCGAAGAGCGTCATTCCGATCACAAGGAACATCAGGGCGCGAAACTGGGGAACGGAATAAAGATACGTAACCCCTTCCTTCATCGCTGCCATGCGCGTCACTTCCCGCGAACGCTTCCGGGTTTGCTTGCCGGCGAAGCGCATCATCATAAGGCCGGCAATCACCGCGATGTACGACACGCCATTTAAGAAAAAGCACATCGAAATCGAGAGCGCGAAGATGATATAGCCCGCGAAGGCCGGACCGATGAGGCGCGCCGCGTTGAAGACGGCGGAGTTCAGCGCGACCGCATTCGTTACGTCCTCCTTGCTCGCCATTTCGACGACGAAGGCTTGCCGCGTCGGCATATCGAACGCATTGACGATACCGAGTATCAAATTCGCCGCGCCGATGAAGATGATGGTCGCGTTGTTCGTCCAGATGGCGATGGCCAGCAGAACGGCTTGCACCGCGGCGGAAGCCTGCGTAATAACGAGGATGCGCCGCTTCGGAAATTCGTCCGCGACCGTCCCGGCGAAGATGGAAAGGAACAGGATCGGGATCGAGCCGAGAAAGCTCATGATGCCGAGCGTCATCGCATTGCGCGTGAGCGAATAGACGAGCCAGGCGAGCGCCGTGTTCTGAAGCCACGTCCCGATAAGCGAAATGAGTTGCCCGAAAAAGAAGAGCCGGTAATTCCGGTGCCGTAGCGACCGGAACGTGCCCGAAAGCAAACCGAGCGCCGACCGTTTTATCGCAAGAGGCTGAAGCGTCATTTCGTATCGTTATGATACGATTAAGCGGGGCAACGGTTACGCAAGAGGATGATTGACCGCTCCGTAGGAGCGCAATCTTTGTAGCCGTGGGTTTCAACCCACGGTGTGGATGTCTCTGCAAATGCGTGTGGGAGATGGCGGTGGGAGCAAGTTAGCTCTTTCCCTCGTTACAACTCATAATGGAATTTCTGTTGCTCGATCAGCCGAATATTCGTCTCCGTCAAGGAGACGCGAGAAATTTGAGCTTTCTTCCCGACCAAAGTATTCATCTCGTACTCACTTCGCCACCATATTGGAACCTGAAACGATACGGAGACGTGGAGGGGCAGATAGGGCACATGGATGACTACGAAGAGTTTATTTTGGAGCTTAACAAGGTTTGGGATGAGTCTTTTCGAGTTCTTGTACCCGGAGGAAGGCTTGTGATTGTTGTAGGCGATGTCTGCAAGTCGCGACGGGAATTTGGGCGGCACGTTGTGTTTCCGCTGCACGCCGACATTGCAGTGGCGTGTCGAAAAATTGGATTCGATAATTTAAATCCGATTATCTGGCACAAAATCACGAACGCAAATTATGAAGTAAAGGGTAGTTCAACGTTTTTAGGCAAACCATTCGAGCCAAACGCGATAATTAAGAACGATATGGAATTTTTGCTGATGCAGCGGAAACCCGGCGGATATAGACAGCCAACGGAGGAACAGCGCCGGCAAAGTATGCTCACCAAAGCAGAACAGGCAGAGTGGTTTCAACAGGTTTGGAATTTGCGAGGCGCTTCATTGAAAAACCATCCTGCACCCTTCCCTATAGAGCTGGCGTACCGTCTCATTCGAATGTTCTCCTTTGTTGGCGACACGGTTCTCGATCCTTTTTCTGGAATTGGTTCCACTCTGATCGCCGCTCAAAAAGCGAATCGAAATGCCATCGGCATCGAGATCGATCCAGAGTACATCGAAAAAGCGCGAGATCGTTTTTTCAAAGAGGGAAGCCCGCTGTTCGGAGAATGGACTGTTAAAGAGGTTATGGCTGAATAGTTACATAATGAATAACGAAGAGCTACAGCGCCGCTTTCAGGAGGCCGTCCAATTTTTCTGGGATTCGAGGATCAGTGCCCTCAGCGGTCAGCGTGAACGAGGAGTCGCCGATACTGGCAACCGAGGAGCGGCAACCGCAAATCGGCAGATGAGCAAACTCGAAGAATTGATTGTGTCATCTCTTGAAGATGTTGGTCTCCATCAAAATTGCTTTCGAACCCGCTCCGCTATCGAGTTGCCAGGATATTACCGGCCAGAGAAGCAGTGGGATCTTTTAATTGTGGACGATGGCAAATTAATTTGTGCGCTGGAATTCAAATCGCAAGTGGGACCATCGTTCGGGAACAATTTCAACAATCGTGTTGAGGAAGCAATTGGAAGCGCGTCCGATATTTGGGTGGCGTATCGGGAAGGACGATTTGGAACCCATCGTCCCCTGCTCGGATATTTCTTCCTGCTGGAAGATTGTCCGGCGGTTCACAACACGGTAGCCGTTCGTCAGCCTCACTTTCCCATCGACCCGATCTTCCAAAATTCTGGATATGGGCGGCGATATCAGATACTCTGTGAGCGGCTATTATTGGAACGGCTCTACGATACCGCGTGCCTCGCTTTAGCCACGAACGCAAGCCCGACCGTCATACAGCAGCCATCGGAAGAACTCACCATTGTAAAATTCGTTGCTCAAATCCGGGCGTCGGTCGAGGCGTATGTGCGAGGACGTTGAAATCCCGAGTGGGAATCATTGTGAAATCATAAGAATATGAATGAAGCGATCGCTTGGATAAAGGATAACCCATGGGCTGCAACAATCTTTGGGGGCGCTCTGATGGTACTCATCCTCACTACGATTTCGAAGGGTGTTAGACGCATATTTTCCAAACTTTGGTCGCGCTTCAAGTTGCTTTGGGATATGAGACGGGCCACATGGATACCTTCAGATAACAACGTACACGTTCGCCCAACCCGAATATTCTTCCAAGAACCCGGATCCGTTCGTTATCACGTTCCCATTGATATTGGCTTTGAAATTACGGGAAAAGTGAAATTGATTCACAGAGTGTTTTCCACCGGTGGCCCTAGCCCGGATTTTAGAATTAATCTCAGACCGAAGGTGGATGATTTTCCGTACTGCTTTGTAATTTGTCCATGGGAGGATAGCGAAAAGTTTGGGAAGTATTTTCAGTGTCATATGAATTGGACCCCCGGGCCTATCGAGGGGAGTGGTCCTCGGTTGCGGGCATTTGAATTATGTCCAGCCAAGAAACTTCCATTCAGTTTTTCTTTCACTTTAAGGTTCACATCCCAGGAGTTATATTTCAAATGTTCTCTTGGTGACCGTGTGGAATTTTCGATTCCAATCCACGAGTTGCAGAATTATCCTCTAAAGCCCCAATATATCGGGTTTTATGCTGTTAATTCCGCAACACGTATTACGAAGATAAGAATAAAGAGAATTGGTTAATCCTTCATAAAAATGCCATCAACACTTTTCGCGGATATTCGGGTAGGTTTGGGAACCATGTCCCTGTGCATCACGGCGGACCGGCCAAGCGAACGCGAGGCCATCCGGATGATCGAAGACTTGATCGAGCAGGGCGGCCTTACATTCATCGACACGGCGAACGTTTATTGCCTGAACGATACGGAATTGGGGTATGGCGAGGATATCGTTAAGCCGTTCGTTCATCGTGACGGGGTGTTGGTTGCGACGAAAGGCGGAATGACGCGAACGGGAACCGCCTGGGGCGTGCGCGGCGATCCGGCTTTTTTACGAAGCGAGTGCGAAGCGAGCCTCGAACGGCTCGGCGTTTCTTCCATCGAGCTTTATCAGTTCCATGCGCCGGACGAAAACGTTCCCTACGCGGAGAGCCTTGGCGAACTTATTCGCTTGCGCGAGGAGGGCAAGATAAAAAACATCGGCGTTTCGAATGTATCGCTCGAAGAGTTATCCATGGCAAAAGAAATGGCGAACGCCATCTCGGTACAGAATCCGCTTTCGGTTCTTTTCTACGATCCCAAAGAGCACGATCCTATTCTTCGCTACTGCGAATCGAATGGGATTGCGTTTATCGCTTATGCCCCGCTCGGGGGATTCCGAAATCCCTACGTTTTCCCAACCGTGTCGGAAGAACTGAATCAGATTGCGGAGCGGCTTGGGATGACGGTCTATCAATTGGGCCTTCTCACTCTTTGCGCGCTCTCGCCCTCGATCATTCCGATTCCCGGTTCGAAATCCAAAGAGCATATTTTGGAAAACCTCGCAATCGCGAAGCTTTCTCTCTCGAAGGAAGACCTTGCCCGCATCGCTCCGATCCTGGAGATTCCGGTGGGTACATTTTAAGTGAAGAATACATCCGGCTGCATTTGCCAAAAGTAGTTTTCCAATATTTTCCGGACACTCTTTAAAAAAGTGGAATAAATAGATATATTTCTTTAAAAAAGATATAAAACAGGCTTCAAACGCCATAATTCATGAAGCACAAATGCGTGTGCATCTGAAAAATAGTTTTCAGAAAGTTTATAAAAATGGCGCCCCAGATGCGACCCAATAGAGAATTTTGGGAAAACAGGGAACCAGGATTTTTGCCCGAAAAAAAAAATGCGCTCGCGCTAACGTTCGGGTCCTTTTAGATTCCCCACTGCATCGAGTGGGCTTGCGATAAGCTGCTTGAAGCGGTCGATGAGCAGGGTAGGGCACGGGTACGTGGTCCGTGGTGTTTTTGCTGTCCGCCTTTATGACACCTCGTACAATTCAGCGCCTGCTTTGGGGCGCGCTTGCGGTTTCGCTATTACTCATTGGTGGACTTTCGGTCGCGAAGTGGGAGAAATCCAACGCGCGGCATTTGGAAGATTACGGCGCGGTGCCGGATTTTTCGCTTCTCGATCAAGGCGGTGCTCGCGTGTCGCTCGATCATTTCAAGGGACATATTTGGGTGGCGGACATGATCTTCACCCATTGTGCCAGCATCTGCCCCATCATCACTTCGAAGATGCTCGCGCTGCAAAATGCGCTGAAGGACGATCCCAGCGTGTACCTTGCCTCGGTGAGCGTCGATCCGCGGCATGACACTCCGGATACGCTCCGCGCCTACGCCCAGGCGCATCATGCCGATACGACGCGCTGGACCTTCCTCACCGGCTCTACCAGCGCGATTTACGATCTTATCAAAGGCGGATTCCACATGCCGCTCGATTCCGTTGGCGGCGATCAGCGGGTTCCCATCATTCACAGCCCGCGATTTATGGTGTTCGACGCGCGCGGGCACATGCGCGCTTATTATAACGGCGCGCAGCCGGACGCGCAAAAGCAAATTCTGGCGGATATCGACGCCTTGCAAAACGAAGCTGGCTCCTAAACGCCCATGACCATCGCCGATCTGCCCGCCATCAATGCCACGCTGAACGGCACGAGCGCCGTGCTGCTCTTCACGGCGCGCAACCGCATCAAGCACCGGGATACAAACCGCGCCGCTTCCATACGGCAGCACCGTATACTCATGATCGCGGCATTTTCATGCTCGATCGTTTTTCTCATTTCGTATCTTTATTATCATTTCAACGCGGGAATTATTTATTTCGGAGGAACGGGCATCGTGCGGCCGTTTTATTTCACGCTGCTCACCACGCATACGATCCTCGCCGTCACGATTCCCGTGCTCGCGACGATGACGCTCGTGCGCGGCCTAAAAGCGCGCTACGCGAAGCACAAACAAATCGCGCACTGGACGTATCCGGCCTGGATGTACGTCAGTATCACGGGCGTGGTGATTTATTTTATGCTGTATCAGATCTACCCGCACAGCTAACGCTTCACATACGCCGCGCAATACATCGCGGCCCACCAGCGGCGTTCGAAAAAGGGGAGGAGCCATTTCGGTCCCGAAAATCCGGCATTCAAAAATATTCCCTTCCGCCGGCGCAGGCCATACTGGCGCATGATCAGCCCGAGTTCGAGCGGCGAATACTGCCGCTTCTGATATTTTAGATATTCCCCGCGCTCGCCGAAAAAACGCCCGCGCGTAATGGTGCGGATGCCGAAGATCGCGGCTTCGATTATCCGAAGTAGTCCTTTGCGATTAGGCACGCTCACGATGAGCAGGCCGCCGGGCTTCAGCCACTCCGCAAATTTCTGAATTGCAGCTTCATCGTCTTCTAAATATTCTATCACACTAAGCGAAAGAATGAGATCGAAGGAATTAGGATGAGACCGATAGGACTCATAGGACTCATTTGCGAATTCGATGGAAGCATCCGGGGAAGCTGCTATCGCCGCTTCTATCATTTCCGGCGAAGCATCGATGGCGGTTACCTGCCATCCGCGGGAGGCAAGATAGCGGCTGAAGACTCCCGTGCCGCAGCCGGCATCCAGCGCGCGAGGATGATCGGTCATCCGGCCGAGCGTGGGATGAGTTTGGTCGAGGAGCGAAGTAATTCGCTCGAATCGCCGCGCGAAACGGGGATCGGCGGTGTAACGCTCGTTCCACTGCGCTGCTTCGGCATCGAAAAATTCGGACGTTTGTCCACGATCGGTCATCCGCCCTGCTGCTCTTCTTTCGTGAATTGCTGCGAAAATTTCTTTTGCATCTCCGGCCGTTCTGACAGCGCAAGCACTTCGCGCAGGTGCTCATCGGAACCGTTCCAAGTCCGAGACATTTCCGATTGCTGGCGTTCGATGGCGGCGCGCTGAAGCGAATCGATAGCGTGCCGCGCCTGCGCTATCATTTTTTCTTCGATTGGCTGCTCGTCCCAATTGCGGCTTAACAAGTCATGGGATATGCCGTAAACGCTAATAAGGGATTCGAACTGGGGTCTGTCCCGAAATTCATCGAGTAATTGCGAAATCGTCGGAGGGTCCCCATCCTCGACACGTTGCAAGAGATAGCCTATGAGTTCCCGGGTTTCCGGATGTGAAATAAGATCGAGCGAAAACTCCTGCGCGTCGATAATCTTCTCGACGGCAATTGGATCGGCAAGCATCGCTTCAAGCAGTGTACCCTCTGGATCTGCAATTGAATTCTCTGGTTTAATCGAACTTACTTCAGCAGTTGCTTCTTCTTCTCCAGTGTCCGAATTTGACTCTGGGGGTAATGGAGTGCCTGTTCCCTCCATATTTTGTCCATTGACCGACTTCCCAAGCAATCTATGCAATTCAAAGGTCAATGTCTGCTGGTTAAGTTTGAATCGCTCTCCCAATCGCCGAATAAAAGCTTCGTGTTTGATTATATCTGGTATTTTGGCTATTGTTTCTACCATCGAATGAACAGCCGCAGCTTTCCGAGCTGGATCTGAAAAAAGACCTTGTTCCTCGAACATCTGCGCTTTTGCTTCAATAAAATTTTGACGGTATTTAATCGCGTCTTCAAAAGCTTCATGACCATTTTTCCGAATGAAGCTATCCGGATCTTCTCCTGCAGGAAGCGTTACGGTGCTAACATCAAAACCAGCTTGTAGCGCCAGTTCGATTCCCCGTACCGTAGCATTTTGTCCCGCCGTGTCAGCGTCAAAGACTAACACGATTTCGCTTCTGTAATAGCTTTGAATTTTCTTTTGACCACTTGGTCCAACAAAAGAACTAAAGCCGACCTCAGTACGTGTATAGCGATCTAACAGCTTTAGTTGTTGGGTCGTGAGCGAAGTTCCAGAAGCGGCAACCACATTTTCCGTTCCTGCCTGAACTACCGCCAGCACATCGGCATAGCCTTCGACCAAAATTGCAAATCCCGCGTGCCGTATCGCATCCTTCGCCTGAAAGAGTCCGTAAAGAATTTGTGACTTGTGATACACCTGCGTATCGGGAGAATTAATATATTTCGCTAATTCTTTGGAACTATTTGGTAGAATTCGTCCACCAAACCCTACTATTCTTCCCGTTTGATGAAAAACTGGAAAGATGACGCGGCCACGAAACCGCTCATAATACTCGCCCGAATCGCGCCGGGCGATGAGTCCAACAAGTTCCAGCTTTGCGAGATCGATGCCTTTATTCGTGAGATGATTGATCAACATCCCGGAACGTTCTGGTGCGAAACCGATTCCGAATTTTTCCTGTACGCTTTTTTTCTTGTCATCATCGTTTTTAAAATGTTCGTAGTATAATCCTCGGGATCTAAGATAGGCTCGTGCGCTTTCGCCAATGGGCGAGCGAAGGGAGCGATAATAAAACGCCGCGGCTTCACGTAGCGCATTATAAATCGATTCGCGCTCGCCGCGCGCGACTTCATTCGCTTCGGCTTCACTTCCTTCGATCTCGATATGAGCGCGCTCCGCCAACTTTCGAATAGCCTCGGGGAACGTGAGGCCCTCGATAAACATCACAAACGAAAACACATCGCCGCCCTTGCCACAGCCGAAGCATTTGAAAATCCCTTTATCTTCGAGGACATTGAACGACGGCGTTTTCTCATTATGAAACGGGCACAATCCCACGAAATTTCGTCCGCGCTTTTTCAGGCGAACGTGTTCCGTGACAAGATCGACGATGTTCGTCGCCTCGCGTATCCGCTCTATTTGGTCCTGGGAGACTTTCACAACTACCGAAACGAAGTGGGCGAAGATTAGTTTGTGATTTGTAGCCGTGACCTTCAGGTCACGGTGATTTTAGCACTTAATTCGCCGTGACCTGAAGGTCACGACTACAATCGTTTACCAATGAGCGCCGGAATTGGCTGTCGAATCCGGTTTAGCTGAGCGAACTGTCGTCGTATCGAGCGGCGGCGGAATCGAATTCGCCGGCACGGGATCGTCCGCGCCATAGATGGTCACCATCACTTCATCGCCTTTTAGCTCGGCATGATAATAATTAAGCGGCTTGGTGGCGGGGCCTTTCAGGACGTGACCGTACAAATCGAATTCCGAGCCGTGGCAGGGGCAATAGAATCTCGTATGGTCCACATCGTAGTTTACTTCGCAGTTGCTGTGGGTGCATTTAATATCGACCGCCGTGAACATATTCGGCTTGACATGGACGACCAGAATATTTCGGTTCAGGTCATCGAATTCGAGATTATACGTGCCGCCGACGGGCTTCAGGTCGGGTGCATCCGTCAGGTCGATCGGGATTTCGCGGACATCGTTCGCGTGGCCCAGCGGGCGCGCATTTGCGCCCGCGCTTCTAAGGTTTAGGAGCGGTCCGACGATAGCTGTCCCGGCAACCGTCACGCAGACGCTTTCTAAAAATTTTCTTCGGTCCATAAAATTCTCTGATAAATTCAGGAGGTTATGCGTCCCATAGGACGTATCGGACGGATCGATCTTTAAACATTTTATTTCTCGTATAAGATTCGAATGCTTATTGCGGCTCAATTTTCCTTTGGCGTGTGTTAGCTTTGCCGATGAAATCAAATCGAATCCTCGTCGTTTTTCTTCTTTTGCCACTGTTCGCGGCACTCATGGCATCGCCCGAGGTGCTGTTAGGCCAAAGCGAACATGTACCCGGAATCTCCTCTTCGTTGCAGCAGGCCGTAAGCTGGGACGATACGAATGCCATCCTCGCCGCGCTGAAATCCAATCCGGATGCCATCAATACTCCGAATGAAGATGGCTGGACCCCGCTGCATTCCGCCGCCTTCGGCAACAAGGCGAAAGCCGTTCGAGTCCTGCTCGAGCATGGCGCGAAGGTCGATCTCCGCGATCCCGATGGCGAGCGGCCGCTGAGCCTCGCTGCCGCCAATGGCTACGTGCCGATCGTGGAAATGCTGCTCGCGCACGGCGCCAATCCGAACACGCCGAATGCATTAGGCGAGACACCGCTCTACGAGGCAGCGCAGGCGGGACGGACCGCCATAGTGAAACTACTCCTGGCGGCACACGCTGGCGTTCGAACACCGCGCGCCAGCGATGACCGGACCGCGCTCGACGCGGCCTGCGAATCCGGATACGACAGCGTGGTAACGCTCCTCCTCGCGCACGGAGCGGAAGTAAACCGGGCCATCCGCGTGGCGAACGACCCGACCAATGGCTTTACTCCGCTTCACTTTGCGGCGGAGAACGGCGATTCTTCCGTGATGAAGACCCTCCTCGCGCACCATGCGAAGGTCAACGCACGAGCGGCCAATGGCAATGAGCCGATTCATCTCGCCGCGACGTGGCATGGCAACAAAACCGTCATCGACCTGCTCGTCGCGCATGGGGCATCGGTCAATGCGCTCAATAACTATCATCAAACGCCACTTCATCTTGCCACCTGGGAGAATCGCGTTCAGCGTTCGGGGATTCTCCTGATGCTCGGCGCGAATCCCAATATTCCGGATAGCGCGGGCGATACGCCGCTGCATCTTGCTGCCCATGCCGGGAGGCTGGAACTCATCGTGGGCCTGCTCACCGGATACCAGCGCCCACATGTCATTCGCTCCAATCCGAATCTTAGAAATGCCAAAGGACAGACCCCCCTCATGCTCGCCGTGGAGGGCGGCTACGACGCCCCGGTCGATACGCTGCTTCAAGAGCATGCAGATGCCACTATCAAGGATAAGAACGGGCGGACCGCGCTCTACTATCTTCCGTCCGAAAATTTTCAATTTATCGCTCATCTTCTCACCTCGCATGGAGCCAGTATTACCACCAAAGACGACGAGGGGCTGACACCGATCGAATATTTTCGAAAAGCAGGGGAGATGGTGGTCGTGAAGTATCTTACCAATCCCTATCAGCAATAATTTTATTCTTTGGACTGCCCGCCGTGGCGGATTTGCCGGTTCCCCGCACCCCAAATCGAATTTTGGGCCATACGCAAAGTGCGGTCACTCGAGGGGTTCAGAGAGTTCCTTCGCGCGCTTCCTCTTCTTGCGAAGACGGATGAGATAAATCACCAACACAATTGCGGCGATTGTAATGGTAATGCCCGCGCGCTTGACCCACGTTTCGAGCAGCGGCAGGTTCGAACCGAAGGCATAGCCTAACGAGCCATAGACCGTTGCCCAGACGAGGCCGCCCAAAACATTATAGAGAAGGAACTGCAAATAATTCAACCGGTGCGCGCCGACTAAAACGGCAATCCACGTCCGAGCAACGGAAACGAAACGGCCGAAAAACACGGCTTTGCCGCCGTGGCGTTTTAAGTAATCCTGCGCGCGCTGATAACGGTCGTCGGTGAGGCCGACGAATTTTCCATAGCGCCGGATGAGCCTTCTGCCGCCTTCGCGGCCGATCCAGTAGCCCAAGCTATCGCCGATCATCGCGCCGCCGGCCGCCGAGCCGATCACCCCGAAAATACTCAGCGCCCCGGTCGAAGCCGCATACGCCGAGGCGACGAGCAGCATCGTCTCGCCCGGGAACGGCACGCCCATACTCTCGATCATGATCGCGATGAAGACGATCGCATACCCATACTCGACGAGGGCCTGATCGAAAAAATGTAGGATCGTCCCCGAAAACGACGCCAGCGGATGAAATCCCGCGGCAACCAGATGCATGCCTGCAAGAATGCGAGCAAAATGAATCGCTACGGGGATGAAAATCATGCGGGGTGTACTAACGCTTCGGGGTCGCGCGCTTTTTATGATAACGGCGGGGAGCGGAGTTGCGTTTAGGGTATAACAGACAAAAGTGCTTTTTAAACTATCCCTCGCAAAATTTCGTATATTTGTAAACGAGAAATTCATTTTCAAACTCTGGAGGCCATCTTT
>DASRZC010000124.1:0-18488 GCA_035686785.1 Kapaibacterium sp. (SeqCode) | reverse complement strand
AACTACATCCTGCCGCGGGAACGGAGACCATCTCGACCATCCCGGCAACAACATGGGCCATAACGGCCGGCTATGGAATCCTCCAATTGGATCCTTATGAGCCAGGTGGCACTTCGATCACATACACCGAACCGCCACCAGTACCTCCTCCTCCTCCACCCTTACCACCTGCTACACCGACCGCGCTACTCCTGACGGCACACGCGGAAGAGGGAACCATCGGGTGGCCAATAAGCCTGCCAGATAATTATGGCAATGCGGGCAGTACCCCAACGGGCGGTGAGGGGCTCAAAAAGGCAGACCCCGGTGCTTCCGCGCCAAGCGGCGAGTTCTCGGTTTCACTTACCGATAATCCTGCATCTTCAACCGAGAATGCGACCATTACCGGCATCCCCGGAAGAACTGCTGAACTTCTCGTGCTCGATGTTCTGGGAAAGACCATCCAAAAGATCGACGCCGTGACCATCGGAGGGAATGGAACCAGCGTTCCGCTCGACGTTTCTCAATGGCCGTCGGGTAACTATATTATCGAAGCAATAGGAGATGAAGGCTCGCATGCAAGAGCGATGCTTTCCGTTTTCCATTGATTTAACCACCCCGCCGGGCATTCCCCGGCGGGATTTTTCCAAAAAATAATTTTTGTAACCAGAGCTGATTAGCGCGTTTTTAAGTAAAGGAAATAGCCATCATGAATAAATTACTCGCATTAGTATCCATGCTTTGTATGCTCGGTACAAGTAAGACTCAAGCCCAGACATGGACCGAGTTATCCTGGCCCTGTTCATTGTCACATGTTTTGGGCTTTCCTTATAGTTACTTCGTAACGACAAATTATGGATTTATTGCCTGTCCTGGCAGTATGGGTACCTTAAATCGAACAATCGACTCCGGGAATACCTGGCGAGCGTTTTCGACTGGGCTTGGTAGTATTGTTCAGCTTGATTTCCTTAGCCCCGCACATGGTTATTGTGCTAAAGTGAATTTAGGAAATGGAGGAGGTGGTATCTATGAAACTACTGATTCCGGTGCATCGTGGCAAAAAATTACAAATGGAGGTGGAAGTTACCCCTACGTGTATGCGGTCGATAACAAGATTTTCGCAATTCAGGACAGCGCCGGTCATTATCAACTATGGAGAACCACTAACGATGGCTTGCAATGGGATAGTGATCTTCTTCCTTCCGGTATCATCGATGGAATGCCCCTATCTAGTCTGGTGGGAAATAGAGAGAATTTAATAGCATTGCTCGCACCTACTGTATTTATTTTTAGTACCGATCAAGGAAGTTCATGGAACCTACAGGCGGTTAATCACGGAACCACAGGGGATGCTGGTTTGCCTGCGCTTGCAATACCTCCGCATAGTTGTTACGTGCTTGAAATCGCTGGAATTATAGGGAATGACAATAACATGCTTTCGATTTACAGATCGGAACCACCCTTCCTTGATTGGACCATTCCAGTTTATAGCCAGCCCACCGCCAATTGGTTTGGAGTTAATGACTGTGAGGTTTACACCTATTACGTAGGTTCGAATAATGACACGGGTTTAATGCAATCTACTGATCAAGGTAAGTCATGGACCTTTGTCAAATCACCAATAGCACCTGAAGACGATGTAAATGGAGCACTTCCTACGGTTTATGGTTCGATTATCTCATCTCAGAGGGCGGGCATCTTATACATCTTTGCAGATACCGATGGTCTTGATTACCAATTTTATCGATGGACAGATAGCTTACTTTCGAAGAGCACACCCTCTCTTTCCTTCTCGGTTTCGACAATGACAGGTCGAACCGATACGCTTTATGTGTGCGATACCGCAAGACTTAAGGTGGCATTTCAGAATAATTCCTGCGCATTTGCGAGCTTTGACTCTTTATCCATCGAGGGCTTGGATTCCGGTCTTTACTATACGGAAAAAAAATACCATTCGTGCGGCTCAACCCTTGCGGATACCGTGTTAATTACGATTGTCCCAAGGGTTCCGGGCACATATCCGATTCACTTGGTTCTTCATTTCGTCGATGGCGATTACCATGAGATCGATACATCTTTTGCGACGACCTTACTCGTCGGACCAAATCCAGGAACGCTTTTTCTGTCAAAACGATCGCTCGATTTCGGTACAGAGAGTCTCTGTGCGCCGATTGCGTTGCGGGATTCTTTCATAGTAAGCGGGCATGGTTGCGAGCAAATCACAATCGATACTGCGTTGTTCCGCCCGGATAGCGCGAGCAAAGACTTTACTTTCAAGCCGGTTGGGAACTTTACACCGCCGAACGATTCCATCATTTATTTTCCGATTTCGTTCCTGCCTAGCCTAGCGGATACGGAGCGAGGAAGTGTTCTCATCTTCTGGAACGACGGCGAAGCCGAGCATACCGATACGATCCGCGTGCAAGGCGCGGGCGTTTTGGATACGCGGAGCTTTTCTATTCAACCGCCCACGCTCACGGTGAAGATGTGCGATTCGGTAGTGGGAATGATTTATATTACGAACACGACCTGCGGGTTTCTGCAAATGGATTCGCTTTCGCTTCCCAGCGGCGTAACGCTTCCGCTCACATGGAATGGGAATCCGCAATTGCCGCTCGATATTCCACAGGGTAAGCAGGATAGCCTTGTAGTGGATTTTTCTCCAGGCGCGGAGGGTACGTCAATATTTTCAATTGGCGATACAACGCTGAATGTGCTCGCGCATGTTAAGCTCACTGAGCATTCGAATACAACATCGTTCGACACGGTACTTGCGTTACAAATCCGTGTGGAGCGCGGCCCGGCATCGGTTCTGCTATCGGATACCGCGCTCAACTTCGGTACGTTCGCTCGTTGCAATGCCATCGCGGATACCATCATCATGCTGACGAATTCCGGCTGCGATTCGCTTTCGCTTTCCGGCGCTTCGGTGGATGGCGGTTCGGGCTTTACATTAGTGGGTGGGAAGGACACCGTGCTTGCGCCAAATGAATCGGTGCAATACAAAATTCATTTTTCGGATTCGATCACCGGCGGCCTTGCGAGCGCACTGCATATTCATGCCATTGGCGCGCATGGGGGAAATGCATTCGACACTTCGATTTCGTTCAGTGCCACAATCATTCCCGGTTCCCACCTGGCCACGCTGAACAGGCAAGCCATCGACTTCGGCACCACCTCTATTTGCGAAGAGCGGGATTCTTCAATTACTATAACGAACGTTGGGTGTGAACCGGATACGATTACTTCGGCGGCATTTTTGTCGAACCAATTTATCATCCCGAATACCCTATCGTTCCCCATCATTCTTTTACCGGGGTGTTCAGCAATAATTCCTATCCTGACTTCCTTAGATACTGCTGGACACCCAGTGGACGTTATGGACTCGTTGGACTTTATTTCAAACTTAGATTTGGCGCTTCCGGCAGTGGTTCTTTCGCGTGGCGTTATTTATCCCGGACATTTCTCGCTCGGATTAAAGACCGAAGACAGCGCTGCGGTTAGCGCGACCGTTCCCGTCTATGTCCTTCGTAAAGGAACGATTCCCGTCACGGCGGACGAGCTGGATTTCGATCTCATTTATGACGAAGACCTTCTCGGCTACTCGAATGCGATAGAGCCGGATATTCAGCCAGTACACGCCACGCTGCTCCCAAATGGGCTGACGGACCGATCCTTTGCGATGAAGCCCGCGACCGATCGCGATACGATTGCAACGCTGGAATTTAACTCCTATCTTGCAAGGCAGGAACATACTCCGCTCACGCTCGCGAATCAGAAATTTCTTGCCGGCGGGTTGGTTTCTCCGCCCTGCGTGGCCTCCATCGATTCGGCCACGGGCACCGGCTTCACGCTGGAACTCGCCTGCGGCGATGGGCCGCTCGTCAATGCGCTGACGGGCCTTCCGCTCGATCTTGTTTCGATGAATGTTTCGCCGGACGCGCTCGCGTTCACGCTCGATCGCGGTGACGCCACGCTGACGTCGTGCTCCGCCGAAGTGCTGAATGTGCTTGGCGCGCAAGCTCTTCAGAAGAGATTTGACTTATCACCCGTCACCACGGCCTCGTTCGATCTCCGTGCGCTTCCCGCTGGCGCATATTTTCTGCGCATCGCGGCGGGGCGATCTGTTATTACGAGACGGTTCGTGGTAGTAAAATAAATTTTGGAAATATGCCACGATCAAGCCAATTTCGATAGCATTCATAGGGAATTCTATTATTCATCTGAAAACACTTGCTTTTTGATCAAAAATGTTGTAAGTTAGCGGTGCTACACACGGAGGTTTGCCCCTCCGTGTGTCTTAAGAGATAGTTAGTTAGCCAAAATAGTTAGTTTTAGCCATTTTTAGTTAGTTTAGCCATAAATTAGCCGGATGGTCTCGCCGGAGGTTCTTAACGTCCTCCTGAGTCTCGCGTCCGCATTTTGCCAAAAAATCATGTTTGGAAGACCCGAAATTTCCATCGGAAGACTTTTCGTGGAAATTGCATCCCTGCTTTCCGCTATCGTCGTGCTCTCGGCGATTGTGCTCCGCTGAAAAGCGGTAGCCCTATTTCGTCCGGCTTCGTCCGGAATCACTTTCCCATAAAACGGGAGAGCGATTCAGATCACTTCGATTTTGCGAGCGTATCCCACAGCGTACGCACCAGGAGATTTATGTTTTCTCCGGAAACGGCGCTTATGGGGATCGGTTTCCGCTTGTCTATCGTCAAGCGGCTGAGCGATTTTCGTTCGGCGTCATCGCTCGCGTCCACTTTCGAAATCGCGATGAGCCGGGGTTTCGCGAGCAATGCAGGACTGTAATTTTCAAGCTCCTTTTTTAGAATTTTATACGCCTCGCGCGGAGCGAGATCATCCGACGTGCTATCGAGCAAAAAAAGCAGCACGCGGCTGCGCTCGATATGCCGAAGGAATTGCAATCCCAGCCCCTTGCCGCCGCTCGCGCCTTCGATGAGGCCCGGAATATCGGCGACGACGAACGATTTATGTTCCTCCGGCGCTTGGACGATCCCTAAATTCGGGACGAGTGTAGTGAAAGGATAATCCGCAATTTTTGGACGAGCTGCGGAGATGCGCGAGATGAGCGTCGATTTGCCCGCATTCGGAAATCCGACGAGCGCGACGTCGGCCAGAAGTTTTAATTCGAGTTCGGCGTCAAAGGCTTCGCCCGGCTTGCCATTGGTTTGCTTGCGCGGCGCCTGATTCGTCGCCGATTTGAATTCTGAGTTGCCAAGCCCGCCTTTTCCGCCGCGCGCAACGAGGAGCCGCTCGTGCGGATTGGTCAGATCGGCAATAATTCGGCCCGATTCCGCATCGCGAACAATAGTGCCTAAGGGAACCCGCAGGATAACATCCTCGCCGCGCCTGCCGGTACAGTTATTGCCTTCGCCTTTCGCGCCGTCTTCGGCTTTGTGAATACGGCGGTAGCGAAAATCGAGCAGCGTGCCCAATTCCGGATCGGCCTCGAAATAAATACCGCCGCCATTGCCACCATTGCCGCCATCGGGACCGCCTTTGGGAACGTATTTTTCGCGCCGCCACGAGATCACCCCGTCGCCGCCCTTGCCGGCTTCGATACGAATGCGAGCTTCATCTATAAAATGCATAAGACCCTGAACCTGGATTACGCGGATTGGATGGATTTTCTGGATTACTATCGATATTCACGCTCTCAACCATAATCTTCGACAATTTATCCTTTACCGCAACGTTCCTAATCATATTATATCCTTAAGTGGAAGTATGGATTCCCGCTTTCGAGGAAATGGCACGAATGTCTCGATGCGCGCGCTTCGCACTAATGTTGTTTGCCCAATGGTAATCCAGAAACTCCCTCCAATCCGCGTAATCCAGGTTCTGGGTTAGAAATTGGCCCGCACCTCCGCCCGCGCATTATGGACCGTCATCCGCTGGCCGGTATCGCCAAGCAGATCCCCCGGTTCGTTGCGGCCATCATAGGCGATGGTTGCCACGATACCGCTGCCGAATTGGTAATCGAGCGCGAGGCTCCAGAGCCACGTTACGCCAATCGACCGGCCTTGCGTGAGGGCATACGGCAGCGTAATTATATCGCTCGGCGTTTGCGAGAGCGTAAGCTCATCGCGCTCGAAACTGGCGCGAAGGCGCGCGCGCGTTTCGAGTGCGTAGCTTGTGTTGAGCGTGACCGCATCGGTCAGCGCCGTGAGTTCCGGCGAAAGATCATGCTCGACGGCGCGCGAAAGCGCAATGACCACGCCGTAATCGAATTTCGATCCTATCGGATGGTAACTCCAATTCGTTGTGCCGGCCAGCGTGGAAGTATTATGCGGAGGATTGACCGAGAGCGTATCGCCCGTGGACTGGTCCGTGGTCGAACTGAGCGTCGTTTCATTGGAGAATTCGAACGAAGGCCGAAACCGGCCGCGCACCGACCGTTCGGTTTGGAACGAATGTTGGAGTCCGGTGGTATATTGCGCCGCCGATTCGCGCTCCAAATAATGGAGCAGGAAGGATTCATTCGGATCGTTTTCCAGGATATTGAAATCCTGACCGATTTCCATTATTCCATTGATCGTCGTGGAATCGTTTCGGAAATGGGAGAGATGGAAAAAATAAATATCATCGGGATTGGTGTCCGTGCTGGTCTCTTCTATTTTGATATAGGATTCGCTCGAAATATTTGCAATCGCCGATTGCAGCCAAGTTGTTGGTTTTTGCAAGCCAAACAAATTGCGAGGATCGATATGCAAGCGAAAATTCGAACGAAGGTTCGTGGTTGGGAAAAGCTGCGTGGTCGGTATCGTCACAAGAATAAAATCATTATCTTCGGGATAGGGTGAAGGGGCGAACTCATTGGGATCGGGCTTTCCATTGTGGTTCAGATCGCCTGAGTATGCGTAGGTCCCAAGTCCCGGCGGGACGGGCACGAACACCTGCTGCAGCCGCGCGGAGCGCTCGTTGGAAATTTCATAGATCGCATCCGCGCTCACGCCATGCGAGGCCAGCGTATAACGCGGTTCGAATCGAAGCAGCAGTGTCGATTGGTTACCGCCATTCAGCGCGAACGATGTCGAATCGGAATAGCGCTTATTGCGCAGCGTAAGATCGACGGTGGAACTAAATCCGCCAATATCCAAAAGCGCGGCCGTTACGCGCTCGGTATTGGCGCGGCTGATCTGCGTGAGCAGCCCAGCGCGCGCGCTGTCTTCCGTTCGAAATTCGTAGGTGCCCCCAAGTGTAAACTTCGGCCCGATTTGAAGGGTGGCGAGAGGACTAAACGTTCGGTATTCAAAGCTTTCATTAGTCATTGAATCCACTCGAAGTCCTGCGGATTGGAAGGGCGTCGCTTGTTTTCGTTCGTCGCCATAGCTCATTCCAAGCGTAATTCCATCGTGCCCGAAGCGAAACGTTTTGGCGACCTCGCTCGTGAGCCGATCCCACAGCGCCTGCTCGTGCGAGGAAGAATCGTGCGTGGGAATTCGCTCGAGGGTGATCGCCGCGTGTGGAACGAGTGTTGAATCTTCGAGCAGTTCGGCGTGCCCATAGAGGCGCGTCGAGGAAAATTGTAACTCCGGTTGTTCCAAATCTCCGTAGCCGCCGGCAAGGATTATCGCGCGGGTTGGATGAAGTGTCAGATCGGCTTCTCGTGTCAATTCGCTGGTGACGGGCAGCACCGTGGCCGCGGAATTGGTTGCTGCATCGTTACCGTATTGCCGTTCGAATTCGACATCCTGAATGCGATCGATGGGCGTAAATTGAAGTCCCGTATTTTTTTCGACCGCTCGGAATTCCGTGTAACCCGCGACGGGCAGTGTGTCGGCGAAGAGTGCGCCGAAGCGATAGGAGTTGCCGTCGATGGAAGGAATCGGCGCGAAGCGATTGGGATCGAGGGAACTCGATGCGAATTCACCCGTGAAGCCAAGATTTTTCGTGAGCCGAAGATTGCTGCTTACCGCCATGACCTGATGAAGCTGCGGCAGCGGAAGAAAAACCAGCGTATCGTAATCGCCCAGGCCACTACCAACAAATTGAAATTGGCCAATCGCAAGCCGCGTGTACGCGCCTTTTCCGGTTCCCGCATATCCGAAAGAGACATTGTACAGTGCGTTGACCGTGTCTAACGGCGCGTAACTATAATAGACATATTTAGCTCCGGCGAGGGTCGTATCCGCGAGAACGTAACTTCCAATCGCATGGCCGGTGGCATCCCGGCCGGCATAGCTTACCCCGGATTTGCTGGCTTTTGCAGGATTCGCGCCCGCATTGGTGAGCGTGGTGATATCGCTATCGGAAAGCGTAAGATCGAGCGGCGCATCCTGGTTGTCGCCTTCGCGCAAATAGGTCGTCGAGATTTGAAACGCGCCATTCAGGAGTTCCCCCTTCGCATTTGCGGCAAACAACGAACGATTATATTGCTGATCGGAATATTCGAAATCGACCGTAATTCTCGAATCGCTCGTAATGAGCCGCCGCGGCTGAAATGTGATCTGCGCGAGCGCATAGTCGATGATATAATCGTTCCTCTCGCCGCGAACTTGCAGCACGCCATCGACATAGACATGTTCGGTTCCCGCGACGACAAGAATCGCTGACGAGCCGGTCTTTCCCGTAAGCTGATAGGGACCTTGAAAAGCTTCCTGGCCCTGAATGGTATTCGTCGTAAACTCGCCGCGCGGAGCGCCACCAGCAACGGTGACGGAGCCTTGCGCGATCTTCCCCGCGCCTTCCGCTCCGATCAATTTGCGAGAGATAACATCGAACGTGCTTTGCCCGAACGCTTTGAACGCATCGTCCGGCCCGGAAGAAATTCCAAGCAGCGCGGGAGATTGATAAAAGCGCGAGGGATCCGTTGGAGAATTCAGGTCGAGATCGAAATCGCCGAGCGTCGAAATGAAATGGTCGGCGGCTTTGATGCGAATAAAGACGTTGTCGATCTCATTCAGCGTTTGCGTCGTGCCTTCGGGTTGAATCGGCGTTTGATCCTCGGTGAGCGCGCCGGTGATGTTCACGTCCTTCGTGACATCGCCCGAAAATTGGAGATTGAATCCGCTGGTGAGGCCCAGATCGCGGTTCGAGCCGACCTGGAATCCGCGGCTGATCGAGCCGGATTTCTGGAAATTGGTGAAGACATCGGCGTGATCGCTTTCGGGTGCTGTCGTGGAAATCTCGCGCAACGCATTTTTCGAAGTATCGAGCAACGCTCGCAGCGAATCGGCAAGCTTCGGGGCTTCGAGTTTGTGCCGAGTATAATTTGTTGCGAGCGTGATCGGCAGAGCAGTATAACTGATCGAGAGCGTATGCTTCGCGCCGGGCGCGGCGTTCAGCGGAAAAAGCAGTGAGCGAATTTCCGGAGAAATAACAAGTGCCCGCGCGGCCGTATCGATTACGAAATCGTTTTGCGCACGCAAATAAAAAGAAGAATCAACCTGAATGCGGAGCGTCGAAAAATCGGGGAAATTATCGGAAAGCACCACGACCGAATCGCTTATCGAATGCAGTGTAACCGAAAACGTTCGCTGCTGTGCATGAACGAGCGCTGGGAAGAACAGGAACACGAAAAGCCAGTAGCGCAGGCGTTTTCGCCCGTGAGGTCTTTTAGTCCGCATCCTTTCGAGACGAAGCACTCGTTCGCCGTCCTTCGATGACGACGACGAATTCCCCCTTGAACGGGCGCGCGGCGAACAGGTCACGTAATGCTAAGAGCGTCCCGCGGTCAACCCGTTCCGCAGGTAACGAAAGATTCATAGCAATACAAGCGTGCCGGTCCTTTCCGAAGCCATCCACGAGATCGTCGAGAAGCTGCGGAAGCCGGTAGGGCGCTTCGAGGAGCACAATCGTTTCTGCTCTTGCGGCCAGCGCCCGCGCCGCTTTTTTTCGCTCCGGTTTCTCCCGCGGAAGCATTCCGGCGAAGTAAAACGTATCGGACCTAAATCCGCTTACGACGAGCGCCGCCAAAATACTCGACGCGCCCGGTACGGGCGAAACCTCGATTCCTTCTTCGATCGCTCTTCGCACTAATCGCTGCCCCGGATCGGCAACGAGCGGAGTTCCGGCATCGGAAATAAGCGCGAGATTTTTTCCGGAACGCAGAAGCTGTATCCCTTCTTCGGTCGCGCTCGCTTCCGTATGCTCGTTGAGCGGCAGTAGCGGCTTTTCTGACCACCCCCCAACCCCCTCCTTCTTTAGGAGGGAGAGTTCGTGCAACAGCCGGCGGGCCGGTTTTAAGTCTTCGCAAATAATCGTGTCCGCCTGTTGCAACACTTCGATCGCGCGGAGCGTAATGTCGCCCATATTCCCAATGGGAACGGAAACGATGTGAAGGCAGCCGGGCGAGTGGTCCATGCGGCGCTATCGTACTCGATCAGAGAAAAGGATTGACGATGCGCACGCCCTCGATGACTTGATTGTGCTGGGAGTCCTCGGAATAGAGAATCGAGCAGCCTGCTTCGATGGCGGCGGCGAGGGGGAGGCTATCATAATAGGAATACTTGTACCGTTCCGCAAGTGAAATTGCGCTCGTGACGGTGGCCTCGGTTAGCACGATCAACGTGAATGAATCACAAACCTCATGAATGACTCCGCGAATGATAGTCCAACTTTGCTTAACTTTCGAAGATAGAACATTTGCCAGCTCTGAAAGAACTTGGGTGCTTACGATCCGCTCCTCCTCCAAGAGAAGTGAACCAGCGCGCTCACGTTTGCGAAGGTCGGTTCGCGTGTAGTAATAGGTCAGAATATTTGTATCGAAGAATCGGCTCATCGGCGTTTGTTGGCTTCCTCGCGATCGAACTTGAAGCCGCGTGTATCAATGCTGGCGGCCGTAAAATGCGAAAGTGCTTCCTCGACGGAAGAAAAACGCCGATTACCGGGCCGTGTTCTGCCATTCGTTCCTAAATCGTCAATTTTTACTTCAACCGTGTGGCCCCGAAGATGTTCGGGGATTGGAACCAAGATTGAATCTTCTGTTACGTTAAAAATTTGAGTATACATAATTCCTCCAGGAATAACAGAAGCCCAATTTTCCGAACTTCGTTTCCGTTTCAGCACGTGAACAGGGAGACCGGCAATCAATACCGGTAACTAAACGTCACGCTCACGTCGTCGCGGGTGACGGCATCGTCGTAGATGTTGGCGCTCGCGGGCGTGCCCTGCGGAGTGAGATCGTTATAGATCGCGTGGTTCGTATGGTAGCTCGCGTGGCGCATGGCGGCTTCGAGCGATACCGAGCTGCTGAGATCGAATCCTAATCCGCCGGAGATGGCGGACACGCCATAATTCGTTGGGTCGCCTTTATACGGCGACGGCTCGAAACTATATCCCGCGCGAATGCTGATGCCAAGAGGCAGCACATACTCGGCGCCGAGTTGATAGGAGAGCACTCCGCGAAGGGAATCGCTTGCTTCTGTATTCAAGGCGCTCATATCGAACGTCCCGTTCGAAAACCGAAGCTGCGACATGTCCACATAACTCACGCCGGCCGAACCGGTGAGGCCGAGCAGATGAATAGAAGCTCCCGCGCCGAGGCGAAATGGCGTTGTCACATCGTACTCCTGCGCGTAAATTGGAAGTGCGGAAGCCAAGTCGGAGTTGAGTGTGCCATTCGGCCCGAACGACGAAGTCCCCGTCTGCTGGGAATTTTCACTGATGTGCATGGCTTCGGGCGTTTCGACTGTGATGCCAAAATTCAGGATGCTGCGTTTCACGAGCAAGCCGAATTTTATCGAGCCGCCACTTTGATCCTGATGGAGCGTCGTGAGGATATTTGCTTGCTGAAATTTATCGGGAGGTAGTGTGCCCGTGTCGTTCGCAAAAATTCCGTTTACATCTTTCTCCTGATAATTCATCGTATAATCGTAGGAGCCGAACAGGATGTTAACCGTTGCGCCGGCGGAAATGCCCTCGGCGATGTCGATGCCCCCGCCGATGCGGATGGCGTTCAGGCCGCCTTCGGTCGTGACCGTGCCGGATTGTTCGAGACCTCCGGTGAATGGAGTCGTGAGAGTATAAGGTCCGCCAGTGGGGACGCCATAGGTCAATCCGAGCGCATACGCAAGATTGGTCTGATCGAGATAATCGCCATTGCTTGCGTCAGTCGGATTAGTGCCTTGATCCTGTAAGAATCCGCGCGTGTTGAAATAGGAAGAATTTGGGTTGACCGCTTTGAAGCTATATGATGACGTGTAATCGCGCACGCGGTCGTATGAAATACCCATCGCAGCATGCCCTTGCGTCGTGGGGAACGGCGCCGCGATGCCTAAGGAAGAGAGCGACATTGCATTGAGCGACGCCGTCGAAGACGTGCCAAAGAAATCGGCGGTCGAGGCGTGATCGCGATTGAAAATCGAGAAGGTGATTTCGTGCGAAGCGATGGGCGCGATCGCGGCGGGATTGAAATCGAGCGCATCGATCCCCTCGGCGGCGGAAATCAGGCTGCCACCCATTGCCATCCCGCGCGAGCCGCTTGGGATGGGCTGCGTTGTGAGCTGGAGTCCTTCCAGCAACTGTGCGCGTAGTGCGCACGGCACCAGAAGAACGAGAAAAATAAAAATGGAGCGTGGCATAGCGTTACCGAGGATTTGTCTCATCCGTCCAAATGATTCAATGGCTAAAGAAAAGAGAGATTATCGCGCGCGGCCCCCGCCACCGCCGGAAGCCCTGCCATCGCCACCGCCGGATGACCGGCCGCCACCTCCTCCGCCAGAAGGCGCCGAAGCGCGCCCCGAGGAATATCCGCCGCCACCACCCGAGCTTTGAGCAGGAGCGCTGTAACTGCGGGCCGGAGCGCTATAACTACGAGCAGGTGCGCTATAGCTTCGAGCGGGTGCGCTATAACTACGAGCAGGTGCGCTATAACTACGAGCGGGTGCGCTATAACTACGAGCGGGTGCGCTATAACCGCGAGAGTTGTAGTTGCGGGAAGATCCGTTGTAACCCCGATTATACCCTTGCGAGGAATAGCCCGAAGAGCGGCGAACAACGACCATTTGCCTGCCCGCCTGGGAAGTTGTGGTGATAGTCTGCCCATCCATTCTGCGCACGATGATCGGGCGAGCGGAGGCGTTTGCAAAGCTGTTGGATGCAGGCGCCGTCACGGCTCGTTCCGTCACGGCATTCGAAGAAGACTCGACGCGCGTGCTGGCATCCGGGCCGACGACATGCATCGGAGCATTACGATCGGCCGAGGAGCGAAGTTCATCGGCGGCATTGGTTTGCGCGGCATTCGTTTCGGCAACACTCGAATTCCCCGGGCGAGTTAGATTCGTCGAGGTGATGGAAGCATTCGAAATGTTGGAACGCGGCGCAAGCCCGATCCTGCTGCCAGGCTGCGTGATCGGCGAAGTCATCGATCCGGCGCGGTACTCGCCGCCAATGCGGCCCGAGCGAATGTTCCCCCCGAATCCACCATCATAGCCGCCGAAACCATGATGATGATGGAATCCGTGGCCATAGTAGCCGCCGTATCCACCACCGTAATAGGGGTAGCCGCCAAAAGCATAATAAGGGTAATAGAAATCAGAGTAATAGAATGGCGCGTAACCAAACGGTTCATACCACGAATAATCGTAATAAGGCCACCAGGCATGATAATATGGCCAGCCAATGCCAATCGAATAACCCCAGTCGGGTCCGTAATAGCCATAACCACCCCAATACCCGCCGGGGCCGTAATAACCGGGGCCGTAAAAATTATTGACGGTCATGTTGGCGCTATCGTTCGGCGCGATGCCCTCCGGCTGCGCGGCGGGCTGAACTTCACGTTCGTCGATAAACATCGTATCGCCGTGCATGGTCGTGTCATACGTCACGAGCGGTTTTTCGAGCGCGGGATTCGCCGGAATGGTATCGGAATACATGGGACGCGGCGCATGGTACACATAATATCCCTGGTCGTTCGTGGCAAGGTGCGTGTAGCAGCCGGCGAGGGCTATGGATGAAGCGAAGAAGAAGATCGCTGGGAACCATCGGTTCGGTTTCATAACTCGTAAGAATTAATCATGTAAAAATCGCTAATGTCTGTTTCGTTCTGCCGGAGACATCGGGGTATGTGCCCATTCAAATAACAGGATGTCTCATTTTTCTTTATGAGTGTAACGCAAAATCATGCGCGAAGTGACCCGAAAATAACTAACATTAGGGTTAATTCGTGTTAATTGCTGAGGCAGGGAATTGGCGATCGTGTAGCCGTGACCTTCAGGTCACGGTGTGTGTATAAGCAACGATGTTCGCTTCGCCACCGTGACCTGAAGGTCACGGCTACAAAACCGGCCCGCAAATGTCGTATTTTTGGATCGTATGCTTTGCAATAGGTCAATTGCTCTGATCGGAACGCTGCTCCTTCTCGCTTCGTGCGGCAAGGGGCCAGCGCGGTTAATCGACGCAGTGAAGGAAATTCCGCTCTCCGGTGGGCACGATACGATGTTTATGGAGCGATCGAGCTATTGGGACTATGGCGGGCGTTCCATCGCACGAACCGATTCCAACCGTCAGACCATCAGCTTTAAACCTGCGTCCGGAGATGTGGCTTACGTCACGCTCCGCAATATGGGCGGCGTGCCGCTCAAGCGCGATACGATCCGTTCGGCCATTCGCTTGCCGGCCGAGCAGTTCCTTCGCACCGGTACGCGCGACACGAACATGCACCTAACCATCGACTTCCCCGATCCCCGCCGCCCGGAAACAGATGTCATCGTCTTCATCCGGAATCTCGATTCCGCCTATCGAGAATTTTTATTTTTTGAGCGATAGCTTTAAGAAGCTGCGTATCTTTGCAAATATGGAACGACACATCGATAGTTGGAACAGCATAGTTTTGGACGAGGAAATGGAAATTGCCGTTTATGGGCATTACGGTCCTGCGTTTCTTTTTTTTCCGTTCGAGGGCGAAAATTATTTAGGCTACGAGGAGCACGAAGTCATCGCTGCGCTTGCGCCGTGGCTTCATGCGGGCCGGATAAAAGTATTCACGATTGGCTCGATCGACCGCGAAAGCTGGCTTGACGACAGCGTTCCGCCGCGCCAGAAATCCGTTCGGCATCAGCAATTCAATCGGTACGTGAGCGAGGAAGTCGTGCCGTTTATCGCGCGGAACATGCGGAGTTCGCATCCCACGATTTATACCGCCGGCGTATCGCTCGGCGCGCTCCATGCGGTGAATTCCTTTCTTCGCCGTCCGGATTTATTCGAAGGGACGATCGGGCTTTCCGGCCGCTACGATCTCAAAGCATGGACGAACGGCTATTACGACAATGATGTCTATTTCAATTCGCCGATGGATTATCTTCCGAACCTCACCGGTCCGGCGCTGAACAGCCTTCGTCAAAAGGAGAAGGTTTTTCTCTTATCCGGCAGCGGCGCGGGCGAAGACCCCGATGCCAGCTGGGCGATGGGGGAGCTAATGGGAACGAAAGGAATTCGGAACTGGGTCGATGTCTGGGGTGAAGAGTTTGGTCACGATTGGCCCACCTGGCGAGCGATGATGCCAAGCGTGATGGAACGAAATTTTTAACAGGGCTTAGTGAATATGGAATTCATTTTCCGTGGAAAGAGCCATGCCATCCTCGCGCTCGATGTTCGTGATTCGGGCCTGACGCGGACCTATAGAAACAGCAGCGGCAAATTGTTCGAGCTTCTCTTCCGTGCCCTGCGCCTCGACTTCGACCGAGCCGTCACTTCGGTTTTGCGCATGGCCGGTGATGCCAAGCCGTTCGGCTTGTTCCAGGCAGAAATAGCGGAACCCCACGCCTTGCACGCGGCCCGAAATGATGAGGTGGATGCGTTTCACCGTTCCTTCTTCGCCTTCGCCGACAAACTATCGGGATTCTGGTGAACGAATCGCATCAGCCGTTCGCTGGATGTATCTTCCGTGAGCGCCGGATTGCCATTGGCCGCTGGATGCAGCGGAAGCTGGCCAACGGAACGAATGTCTTCTGAAGAAGTATCTTCAGATTCGCCGATGCGGCCTTTCGGCACGGTCAGCGGCTGGCCGGGCACGGGCGCGCCGGGATTTGGCTGATGGTTGGGTGCATTCGGCAGTGGATGCAACTCGATGTTCGGCTGATTGGTATCCACTGCATTCGAATCGGTTTGCTGGCCGGGAAACTGCGGCGAAGCGACATTCGAATAGCTCGTCGTAAAATATTCGAGTGGTGGATGAAGTTCGTCATAAACAGATTTCATAAAGATTCCCCAGATGGGCGCGGCGGCGCGGCCGCCCTGGCCATCGGCGCCGGTGAAACCAATGCGCTTATCGTCGAAGCCCACCCACACGCCAGCCGTATATTGCGGCGTGTAGCCGACGAACCATGCATCGCTGAAATTTTGCGTGGTCCCAGTTTTGCCGGCGGCGGGAAAATGGAATCCGAGGGAACGAATGCGAACGGCGGTGCCGGCATTCACGACATCGCTCAGCGCGGAAGTCATCATGTGGCAGATGCGCGGTTCGAGCACATTATCGAATTCGGGATGCGCGCGATAGAGGACTTTGCCGTTTCGGTCCTCAACGCGCACGACGGCATACGGCGTCGCCCGGACGCCTTCATTCGCGAAGGTGCTATAGGCGCTGGTGAGTTCGAGCGGCGTGACCTCCGCGGAGCCGAGCGCGATCGAGGGATAGGGAGGAATGTTCGAGCGAATGCCAAGCCGGTGCGCCATCTTGACGACATCCTGCGGCGTAGTAAGTTCCAAAATCGCATGGACCGCGCATAAATTTACGGAATACTGAAGCGCCTGCCGGATGGTGCGCTCGCCGCCTTCCGCTTCGCCCTCGAAATTACCGGGCGACCAAATATGATCGCCATCCGGAATTGATACCGGCTCGTTGGAGACGAGCGTTTCCGGCGTCGCGCCATGCTCGAAGCACGAAGCATAAAGGATCGGCTTGAACGCGGAACCCGGCTGCCGCTCGATTTGGGTAACGTGGTTCAATCCATATCGCGCCTGATCGAAATTCGAGCTTCCGACCATCGCGAGGATTTGCCCGTTCGTTTGATCCAGGCATACAAAGCCGCACTGCAGGCGAAGCGCCTCGTGCTTCACACTATCGACAAATGGCTTGCTCGCGCGAAGTTGCGCGGCAACCTGCTTCCGATTTTCCGGCGTGGCAAAATGATATTCAGAATTCGAATGGATCGCTTTTGTAACAAGCGAATCAAGCAGCCCCTGATGTGAGGCCCAATTCCAGCGTTTATCGACAACATTTTTTTGATAATCCTCAATATGTTCTTCGACTGCCCGGTTTGCCGCCCGCTGCATTGTCGCGTTGAGCGTTGTATAGACGACAAGCCCGTCGCGGTAGAGATCGTATCCGGCAAGCTCCGGCATGTGGGAAAGTTCCTGGCGGATCATCTCGACAAAATGCGGCGCAATACCGGTGTAACCTTTCATGGGCTGCACTTTAAGCGGCTTCGCTTCCAGCGCCTGCGCCTCCTCCGGGGAAAGATATTTCGTCTCGACCATGTTATTCAACACAAGATTTCGCCGTTGGACCGCGCGATCGTAATTATCGATGGGATCGTAATTCTCCGGACCTTTCAGCACTCCGATAAGATACGCGCCTTCGTCCGTGGTAAGGTTGCTCACGTCCTTTCCAAAAAAGACCTGACTCGCTGCTTCGATCCCATAAGCTCCGCGCCCGAAATAGGCGACGTTCAAATACATTTCGAGAATTTCGTTCTTCGTATGCATCCGTTCGATCTGAATGGCGGATGCCATCTCGCGCAGCTTTCGCATGATACTTTTTTGCTGCGTGAGATAAAGATTACGCGCAAGCTGCTGGGTGATAGTGCTCGCGCCCTGACGGGGCGAGAGCGTAATCAAATCGGCACCTGCCGCGCGAATAATGCCCCACAGATTAATTCCCCAATGGTGGTAGAAATCGCGATCCTCGGTAGCGATAAGCGCGGCGATCACATCGCGCGGAACGTCCTTCAATTCGACCGACGTGCGGTTCTTAATGTAATACTGATCGAGCCGCTCGCCATCGGCGCTAATAAGCTGCGTGGCAAGTTCGGGGTGCGGATTTTCGATCTGATCGAGCGTCGGCATCCCGCGTGAGATGGCGATCCATAGCCACGCGAAAAGCGCGAGCGCCAGCAAAATAGAACTACCGAGAACTATTTGCCATCGCTTGAGAGACCGGCGCCGGCGCGGCTTTTGGGGAATAGAATCTTCTTCCGCATCGGATGCGGAATCCTCTTTCCCTTCATCGAGCCACCAGTGTTTTGGCATTATTTAAGCGGCTCGTTCGATGCGAAACCCCATCTCATCGAACACGCCATACGTGTAACTATGAATCCAGTCTCCGAGATTAATGTAGGTTCCTCGATCGAGCGTAATGAGCTGTGGCGTGTGCCGGTGGCCCATCACAATGAAATCGGCTTCTCCGCGATCGATCTTTTCTTCCGCAAAGTCTCGGAGGCCATCGGTTTTTCGGAGCGCATCGCGGCCATCGGTGTATGCACGCGACCGCCCCGATATCCATTCGGCAAAGCGAATGCCGAGATCGGGATGAACGAGACGGTAACCGGCTTGTAATA
>DASRZC010000123.1:0-31568 GCA_035686785.1 Kapaibacterium sp. (SeqCode) | reverse complement strand
TAATTCGAGTTACAGGAACTCGAAAAATCGACATTTCTGGCAAATACAGGTGCTCGAAAACCTGAATAATTGGTTTTCCATGTCATTGCGAGGAGGATTTTTCGACCGAAGGGAGAAAAATCTGACGAAGCAATCTCCCCGCTTCGACGCAGAGATTGCTTCGTCGAACAAATCTCCCTTCGGTCGATTCGTTCACCTCGCAATGACGGATAAAATAACTTGGTCCATTATTTCCTAAAATCCAGCACCCGCGTTTCGCCCTTGTAGCGCAAGGTTAAAACGCCGCTGCCTTTTTTCGATTCGAGATAGGGGGAGTGGAAGAGCCAAGCGGATTCGGACGGCTTCCGTAAGCGAATGTTAATAGCCTCTCCATTATCCGGTTGAGAGAGAATCCGTCCTCCTGATTTTACTAATCGCAATGACTTGAATTTTTTCACAAAAGTTTTTGATGAAATATCCTGTACGGTCGTGCAATATAGAACATATCCTGAATTGTTGTCCGGCATGCGCAAGCGCGTTCCACCCGCCGTGGCATAGCTTGCAAATCTCGATAGTGGATAGACTCCAATCAAAACGGAGTCGAGTTTATAAAGCAGCCAGTGGAGCGCTTCATAGTCGCGCAGTACTCCCGGTCTGGGAAAATAATAATTATTGTCGTTCCCGCGATGACCATGTAACGGGTGCGTGGAGTCGATGAGGGAGGTTGCCGCAGCAGGAACGAAAAGATCCACCTCGTGATATTCCTCGCTATCCGGCCAATCATACAGCGCAACGAGGATATTCTTATCCTGATAAATCCGCTCGTATGGCGAGCCGCCGACCCATTTGTCCTCGCTGGTGTAGCTGGCTTTCGTGCCGGTGATGCGTTCGAGCATGAAGCTGGGATATTCAGGGAAAAACATTCCCAGCTCCGTCGCGCTCACGTAAGGATTGAGTCCCGTGATGATATTATTGGGTTTATCGGAATTGAAGACGAGCGACCACGATTGCTGCTGTATCGGCTGCACGATTCCGCCCTGCATCGAGCCCAAGCAATAGTCTTTCGTCATGTAATCGTATTTATAGACGGGGGCGTGGAAAGTGGAATCATGAGTTGAATCGGCTGTGCTCCATTTATCCATATAGCGGAGCATTTGGCGACCGCGCTTGATAGAATATTGCTCGTAGGGTTCGGACCGATCGGACGCAATCTGACAGATGATTTTTGGGCATTCGAAACTCGTCATCGCAGCAAATGCGACATCTGGAAGCAGGTGCGATACGGAATCTTCGAAGAAATATTTGCCATACGCAGTGATCTCCGCTTTGCGCGGATCGATCGCCGCGTCGTCGCCAACGCGGGAGTGCGCGCCACAATAACTGCCGGCCAGATAATCGGCGGCGTAACCCACAAGCTCATATTCGAGCATCATCTCGAAGCGATGACGCAGGTGCGGGTCTTTCGTGTACTCGGCGAGCAATGCAAGCGGCGTGATATAGTAATATCCATATCGCGGCGAATCCCACTCTTCCTGCCCATAGCGGACGGTCTCGTCGATCCAGTGATCGAGATATTCTTTCGACTCCGAGTAAATTTCTTTCGACGATTTGCCCATGAACCAATCGGTGTCCGGCAAATCGGGCCACGCCTGGGACATGAGCAAGAGCGAGCCATAATACATCAGGAAATGATTCTCCGTGTCGCCGCGATACGGAGTGAAATGCTTCCAACAATAACGAATTCGTGCTTTGTAGTTGGGCCGGAGCACATCCTGCGTTACATAATAAAGTCCCGCGCAGCCATACATCCAGAACATATCGCCGTATGCGCGCGAAAGCAGCGTATCGAGTTCCCGATACGCCGCTGCCGTATCGGTTCCCAAATGAATCTTCGCCGCGACGATGGCGAAATCCCGGCGAACGGGAATCGCCGCGATGCTATCGAGCACGGCAAGCTTTGTGGCGGGCGATTGCGCGAAGAGATTCGATGAGAGAAGCAGTACGAAAAAAATAGTGTCGAAGACACGCCATATTCCTAAGTGCCGGAGGCACGAAGTACCCGCAGCCTGGGGTGGAGCGAAGCGGAACCCCAGGTTACGAATGCACAAAACGATCATAGCCCTGTAAGGGCGATGTACCGTAAATCGCCCTTTCAGGGCTATGAAATCGGAATGCAACGTCAACCCAGGGTTCCGCTTCGCTCCACCCTGGGCTGCGAGTACTTCGTCCCTTCGGGACTGAGAAGATAATTTCATGGCGTGACGAGAAAGGATTTGAGCGTCCAGATTTGGCGATGAGGTAACGAATGACCATCCAGGCGCACTTTTGCCTCTGGCTCTTCGGCGCGCTTGAATCTTTGAATCCCATTGTCCAGGGTACTAAATATAACAATGTGGCCTTGCTCACGCGGAGGGCCATTATAATCATTAAAATATGGATCGGTAACATAGTCGTAATAGACACCGACGAATGCAGTCGAATTCGTAAGAAATGGCTGCCAAATCGGATTAATCGAATCGCATAAAAAAGACCTTCCAGAATCATCCGACGAGACCGCATACGTGTCGTTGTATGCATACCCCCAAGACTCTGGCGAAGCTTGACGTATGCATTTTATACCTCGAAGCTGGTAAGGTTTCTTCGAGCCATTTTGAAGGATTGGAATTTTATTCCAAACCAAATTGCCTCTCAAACTGAGTAGTCCGTTTCGAGCGTTCAAAATGACATGATTTGGAACGATTGAATCTATTACAATTCCTGAACAATATGGGTTCGGCAACCCTTTCATCAATAATTCCCATGTCTTCCCTCCATCTTCCGTCCTCCACGGCCCATGCGCGGTGGCGATATAAATCTCCTTGGGATTTTTTTGATTGACCGCCACATCCATCGCTTCGGAGATGCGCCAATCGGTGAGCTGCTTCCAGTGCTCGCCGTAATCGGTGGATCGGAGAATGCCGAGGCCGGTGGCCTCGTAGAGAATCCGTCCATTCGAAGATTGCACCATGTCCATCGAATAGCATTTGATGTTATCCCAGCCGAGATGCTTCCATGTTTTGCCGGTGTCGTCCGATTGGTAAAGGCCGCTGCCATTCGAGCTGCCGCCCATGAAGGCACCGGCGCTATCGTTCGCAATCGCGCAAGCGAAAATGCGAAGGTGCTGGGCAGAGGATGCCAATGGAAAAATGAGACAAAATAGGAGTGATAGGACCAGTGGAAGAAATAAGTCCCAGTAGTCCCATCGGTCACATTTTATTAAACCAAGCAATTTCTTCATGGTATTACAACACTCGATTCCCGAAAACGAAGCTCGCCCATAAAGCCGCCGAGACGCGGGCGAATAATGAGGTGATCGTCCTTCACCTGCGCGCCCAGCAAATGTTTAACTACGAGCGTGATCCATTCGGCCCAAGCCCACACGAGAATTCCCGTTGGCGGAAGCGGCGGCGTGGGGCGCTCGCCATAAAATTCGAACCAGCTCGCGCCCGCGCCTCCTTTTTCTATCAGCCATTCGAGATTGCGCGGCACCTTCTCGTTATCTCCCGATTCGAGGTATGCGGCGGCCATGTACATCGTGGCCAGCGGCCAGGGACCGGGCGAATCGGGTTCCGATAAAATGTTATATCGCCCATAGCCGCCGCCTTCCCACGCCTGCGACCATAGGGACTCAAGGGACGCAAGAGTTTTTTTTGCAATTTCAGAACTGGGATCTATTACTCCGAGCGCAATGGGGAAGCATTCAGAAATATCGGGTTCCCAAAGCTTAGCGTCATTGGAAGCAAGCGGCATTCCTTTCGGCGCAAACCTCTTTCGAAATTCTTCGTTGTTCCAATTTGGCTTTAACTCTGTTTGAATAGAGCCATCCAGCAATCGCCGCTTGATAATGCGGCCATCCTGAATCATCGAATGCGTCGGATGATTGAGAAAGCTTTCGTGCATTCGCTTGCCAGCCGCGGTCCATCGGTGCTGATCGTCTTCTCTCGAAAATGCCTTCGCAATGTAGGATGCATCGCGCAGGCCGAGAATGCCGAAGGTCTGATGCGCTACGTCGTAGCCCGGAAAGATTCCCATTGCTATATTGCGCTCCCACATATCGCGCGCGGCCATGAGCATTCCGGTTTCCTCATTCAGGAATTCTGGACGCAATAAATAATTGGCGATGGCGGCGATGCGGTCGTAATGATCGCCGATTAATTCCCGGTCTCCCGTCCAATCCAGGTAGGTTCGGCAGGCTTTCAGGATTTCGCCGTTGTTGTTTAATTCCGAATCGGCGCCGCCCCGGAAGCGGCTCGATTCCATCGCCATGCCTTCGGGAATCGTGAGGCGCGTAAGAATATTTTCGAGCACATCGCCCGCGACTTCGAACTGACCGGAATACACGAGTGCCTCCACGACATTCGCGGCATCGCCCGACCATTCATACCCATACTGCCAGATGCTCGCATCGAACCGCCCGCTCTCGCCGACCGCCGCGCGCAAACTCATTGCGGAAGCGGCGAACACACGCTCGATTTCGTGGTGCATCGGCGAGGGGTGCGGCGTGGCCCAGCGCAAACCGGCCCGCTCCCAGTAGAATTTTTCATCTTCCATGATGCTTGTCAGCCCATCGCTGGGCATCTCCGGGCCAAGCGAGTACAGGATGGTCATCTGGTGCATATTCCCATCGCGGTACATTGGAACTCGAAGCGTTCGCTCGTGAAACACGCCCGGCGCATGGGAACTCACCAGCATGGAATCGTAGCCATGCGCGCCCAAGCCATATTGGTTACCAACGAATTCCGAAAAAAGGGCCGGATTGCCATAGAGTGAAAGTTCCAATTCCACGGATTCCATCGGCGTTTCGGATTGGAACGTGATTTCTCGCATGAGCATCGGCTTGCCATCCGAAGTAAAAAACTTTTCGATCGCGTAGCCATCGCCGGCCGGCCACAGCGCGGTCACGCCCGGAATAGCATCAGGGAACCACACGACTTGCAATCCCTCGCCCGGCTGATAGCGAACGCCATTCACAATAAGTGTAAGCATCGTTTTTTCCAGGCCGTATTCGGGATGGAACAGATGCGTGGACCATTTACGCGCGAAATGTTCGGCATCGCTCAGCAAAATCCCGAGCGGCGTCGCGCCGGGATGACGGCTCCATTGTATGGCGACTTGAATCGTGCCCGAACCGAGAAAAAAATAATCGGTATCGGGAAGCGTCGTTTCGAAATCGGGGTGAAGGCGTTGAGGCATTTAATTCTAAAAAATTGGCGAAAAATAAAATCTGACAACGGCGTAGCCGTGGCCCGTTTGTAGAGCAGTGACTCGTGTCAGCGCCGCAAGCTCCGTAGGAGCGGCCCGTTACCGTTTGATGGTATTAGGCATCATTCCAGCCGAGCAAGTATTTCGGATCGTACTCAACACCAAAAGCTTCCAAGAATTCAACATATTCCGCTCGGAAACTTTTGATTGTATGATGTTTTTCCTGGTTTTGAATGTAACGAATCACGTGATCGAGTTGTGACCGCGAATAGGAGAAAGCCCCATAGCCTTCCTGCCATTCGAACCGACCTCGAAGCCAATGCTCCCCGTTAATCATCTTCGACGAGGCCGCTTTGATATCGCGCACAATGTCAGAAAGTGCATGCTTTTGGATTGTAGCCAATGAGGATGTGAATATGATCAGGCATACTATTAACCTCGATCAATTTACAGCCTCTGTTTTCCACGATCCCAGTGATGTACCGATGCAATTTATCTTTTCGAGACTTCGGGATTACTCGATCTCTATGTTCAACTGCGAAAACGATGTGAATGTAGATTTGCGTGTAGGTGTTTGCCAAAAAGTAATGTGAAATGAGCCGCTCCTACGGAGCTTGGTGAAGAAAACTAATTTTGATTCTTCTACAAACGGGCCGCGGCTACGCCGCTGTCATTAGCCTCCAATTTTTGTGATTAAAATGTAGATTCCTATGATTGCCGCAACGCCCACCCAGCATAGCCCGAAGCCGATCACGTCCTTCTTCGTTAGTTTCCAGAATTCCCAATTCGTGCCGGGAAACATTTTGTCGCGCTCGACAAGCGAAGGATCGTCGATGCGTTTTTGCACTTGGGTAGCATCTTGCTCGCGGTCGGCAAGCGCGGGTGTGTGAACGCGCGCGTAAAACTCGCGCAGAACCCGTTCGCTGTTAGGCCTCGTAAACATACTTACGATAAATAAAACTGCGAACGGAAAAATAATATCGAATAAAAAGGAGAGTGCCGAAAGTCCCGCGCTGGAAAAATTCGTGAGATCGATTCCCGTCAAGCCAATGAGCCAAAGCTGGAACCGGAACATGCCCTGGCCTTCCGGCTTCGACGCGGGTGTGGGCTGAACGACATTTTCGAAATAGACGCCCGTCGGATATTCTTGCAAAATTTTCGTGATCGGCTGGCCAACGTAACTCGCGGCGCCGCTTTTTACGTCCGTTATTTTTGCGCTGGCCGTTTCGTGTTGCACCCGGCCATGCGTCATTATCGTCATGGATGGAATGGTCCGTAAGGACGGAATTGTTGGGACAACATTCGGTACTATCACCGTGATAAAAATAGAGAGGAGCATTTGTGTAATGACCGCCTTCGTGGATAGCCTTCTCCAAAAGTAAACAAGCCAGATCGAAGGGCCAATAATCGTTCCGATCGAAAGCACATATTTGAAAGCCACGAAAATATCATTCGTGACATAAGCGAACCCAATGCCGCCAATTAGCACTACGAAAATCACAAGACGCCCAACGAAAATTTGCGTTCGTTCCGTCGTTTTTGGTCTTAGTGGCACAAGGATATTCTTCGTGAACGCCGCTGACCATTCGAGGCTCGATGACGCTTTCGAAGCCATATTTGCCGCCAGCACGCTTGCGATCATCAGGCCAACGAATCCAGGGCCGAGCAGATCCTGCGTCATCGTGCCCCAGATATAAGTCGCGTCCGAAAGCTTGCCGGAATAAAGCGCGATGGCAATGAGGCCCGTGAGCGCCCAGCCGATCATCACGAACCGTTTTAGGAATGCTCCGCCCACCATGCCGGTGCGCGCGGCGTTATCGTCTTTTGCCGCGCCGCCAATAGTGAAGCTGCGCGGCGCAAGGCCGATCAGGTTTACAACTACCATCGTGGCAACGAACCACCAAGTGTATTCGCTGCCTGCGCTCGTGCCGAAAAGTTGGAACAGATTATCCGCGACGCGCGCATGAAGTCCGCTAAATCCGCCAAGCTTGGCGAGGCCCACGGGAATTAATATCGTCGAAAGAAAGAGAACGAGAAAGCCTTGCATCACATCCGTAAACGCTGCCGCAAACAGACCGCCCATGATGACGTATGCCGCCGTCACACCGCCATAGATAAGATAAAACGTGATGAGATGTAGATACGAGATAGTGCCGGTAATTTTTCCACTCCGTTCTTCCTCGTGAAGCAGCGTCAGTCGGGATTTCAGCGAATCGGGAAGCATTCCTCGGCTCGCTTCCGCATCGAGCGCTCGCATTTCCTGAAATTGAGCAACGCTCTGCTTCTCTTGCATGGAATAGGCGGCGGGCGGCTTGAGCATGACGGCCTGCATCGTCTTACCCGTGATGAGATAGCCGATCGAAGAGCCATAAATCGCGGCAAGCAGAAGATAGACAGCGAACAGGCCGCTCAAAAATTTCGATTCGAAGCGGTGTTCGTAAATATCTCCGGGTGCAAGATAACGCGCGCGCCGCTGAAGCACGGAAGTAAACCAATAAAACGGCGTAATGAAGAGGACAAGATTTTGAAACCACACGCCCTGCAAACCCTGCCGGTAAATTTCGCGTGTTACGCCAGCCGCCTGATCGGCGGAAACCATATTGCCGAAATTCAGGAAGCCCATGATCCACTTGCCGAAGCTGCGGCCCGCCTGGAAGAAGTTTTCGGTCGAACGGCCGGCGCGCCGCTCCGTCGCGCGCCCGATCCAGATCAGCGCGCCGAGATACAGCGCGATGATTGCCCAGTCGAGATAATGCAGTCCGAGGAACATCGCTGATGAAACTGCGAACCGCCCAACTAAAGTTGGGCGCTACACGGTTACCATAGTGATGTAACCCTGATTTTCGACATCGAAACTCAACTCGAATCCCTGTTTAACGGACTTCTCATGCCAAGAAAACTCACTTCCCGCAGCTCTGCCGTTGCCATGAAAGCTGTTCCCAAGCGGCGGACGCTAGTCCTGCTCGAAACCGGACTCATTCTTGGTTTGGTCGAAGGCATCATGACCGATGCGATCACGCATTTGAATTATTCGCCCTACCTAAAGGCACTGATGCTCATGGTCGGAGTTATCGGTGCGTTTGCACTCGCTATCCGGGTCTTGGAACCTGTCGTGCGGCAATCGCTTAAAATAATTTCAAAAGTGGATTCCGGTCGCGGTGCGCTTACGCGCATCGGGTTGCACATTGTCATCCTGTTTATTATTTTCGCGGGGTATGTTCGTATATTTTTTTCCGCCTTGAAATAAATGGTTACGGCCTTCGATAGAAGTTACTCCACAGCGACTACTGCCACATAAACCCCAGTAATACATTCATTTCATCCTGTGAGGTATATCCCCAAGTTAATGGAGTGTCGCCATCGTTCTTCCAGGTTGTCTCGGAATAGAGTTGGTCGCCGGGGTTTAGGAGAATATCCAAGTTGGCGACGGTTGGCTCATGCCAGTCGTAATTCTCGAATATCGGGTTCCCTGTTGGACCATTGACCCACACTTTGAAGCTCACCATGTGGCTATGCGCATGCGAGCTTAGCATAATGAGGTGCGTGGGAACCGTTACCGCCTGCCAGAGATACTTCCTGGTATAAGTGGAATGGGGGGGAATAACAAAATTCTCATCCGCAAGCAAAAACGGTTGAGCGATGTGTTGAACCTGCGATGCCGGAACCGTATAGAGATTAATATACGCTTCTCCGTGCATAACTTGATTCGTGGGATTCACGTAGTGGGAATTGAGATCGAATCCTTCGTTTTGGGAAATTTCGAGCGCGACGCCGGGCGGGAAAGTATAATTTAGCTCCTGCGTCTGAGATCCATTATAGAAATCGCGAGGCCGCTCCATTTCCAAGTCCGACCGATCGCGCAGATCGCCATCTACAAGACCCTGCGAGGCGCCATCGACTCCCCACAAAATAAAATGATGGCTGCCTTCGCGCATTCGAATGTCCATCGACGTTACATATTTCGTTTCGGAGTTCGGATTGTCCTTATAGAGGAAAATCTCGCGTTCGCTGCCGGCGGGGATGTCGAAGGGAGGCATGTGAATTTGAAATCCGGAATCCGCGGCGGGCACGGGAAGCGGCACGAGCGGCGCTTGCAGAGTGGCGGCCGTGTCCTGCAGAAGGTTCGCGTCCGCAACATTTCCGCCGCGCGGCGCTCCCGCATCGATCCACCGCCGAATAAATTCTATCTTCCCCGCACTTAAAAGATGCGCTCCGTTCGGCATCGGATTGCCCATACCCGAATCGAGAACCCCGGCCAACTTTCGCATGAGAAAGCTGCTTGCGGAATGGGAGGGCAGCACGCGCAGGAGACTATCGGCGTGAGCTATCGAATTGAACGATAACACATTTACAAGCGAGGAATATGCCGTATCACCCTGAAGCGATAAATTGCCATTGAACGACGCCATGCTATCGTTATGGCACTGCGCGCAGCTTGATTGAAAAATTTGGGATTTAATCAGCGAATAGGTGGCACTATCGCTCAGGTTTGCTTGCGGAGGGGCGGTCGAAGTGGACTTACAGGCCGCGATGCCGATGCATGCCAGAAGCAGCAGGGCAGGGAATGCGGCGCCTCGTGTGATGCGAAAATGATCTAACTCAAATGTGGTTCTCTTCATCGAAGTTATAGCCGCGAACGCTCCTGCCAATTGTGTTTTCCGAAAAGGAAAGATTGCTTGCTCAGTGCCGCCCGTTCCCGTTGCTCTGCCCGGTCTCGATGGGCATACCGCTGGTCTTGCCGATGAGCGGCATGCCCTCTTCGAGGAGCGTCGATTTGCGGTGGCGCTCTTCATCGACGTTATAGCCGCGGACGCGGGCGTATTCGATCAGCTTGTTGCGCAGCAGCTTTCGGCCACGATGCAGCCGCGAGCGGACCGTTCCGATCGGGCAATCGACAAACTCCGCGATCTCTTCGTAGGTAAAGCCTTCGATGTCGCAGAGGATCACGACCGTCCGGAAATCCTCCGGCAGCGATTCGACGGCCTTGGTGAGATCGTCATCTAAAAGATTACGGTATAGACGTGCCTCCATGTCGTTCGGGTCGGTGTACTCCGAGCGAATGGTGTTGTAGAAATTCTGGATGTCTTCGTAATCGACTTTATCCGGCTCTTTCGACTCCTTACGGTAGATATTGATGTAGGAGTTCTTCATGATCCGGAAAAGCCACGCCTTGCAGTTCGTGCCCGGCTCGAACTTATCCCAGAAACGGTACGCCTTCATATAGGTCTCCTGGAGGAGATCGTTCGCGTCGTCGGGGTCGCCGGTCATGCGGAGCGCGAAATTATAGAGCGCGTTGATGTGCGGCATCGCCTCGCGTTCGAAGTCGCGATGGCGGTCCCGGATTCCTTTTTCGTCTAATTCACTGAGCGTCATATTCTTTACTCTCTTTCGCGCTACGCGGATGATCGCTCATCCTGCCTGAAATCGCAAATGTCTCGGCTAATGATCGGTCACCAAACCGGGATTCTTTCACGAAATCGTTAATGTTAATAGTTCTTTTCTCCGCCTAAGTCCTTGCCCGATCGGAAATTCAGCCTGCAAAAGTACGACATTTTTTGCCCGGATGCAAGAAAACCGCTAAAGTTCCTGTCCCAAATGAATGGCCAATCATTATCGTTAATGACCGATTCCCTGCCTGAAACTTTGCCGAGCAAACATCGTGCTTTTGATTACTGAATCGAGGTAATTCCCAACATATTCGTAAATAGGCACATTATGTTTCAGTTATGAGGGACACAGCCATTAGGCCGGTTTTGAAGCAGTCATAAGTTGGCTATTTCCATACGAAAGTTATGGGAAGCTTGTCATATTACGGGCATGCCGGCAATTATTTCCTTGCCCAGGGCAAAAAGCGTTTCCTCTTCAAAATGCCTGGCGATAAGCTGGGCGCCAACCGGAAGCCGATTGGCATCGAGTCCAACGGGCACGCTCATCGCCGGGACCCCAGCGATATTTGCGCTGACGGTGAAAATATCATTTAAATACATCGCAAGCGGGTCGCTCACTTTTTCGCCGAGCTTAAAGGCGGTGGTTGGAGTCGTGGGGGTTAACAATGCATCGCAGGACTGGAACGCCGTCAGAAAATCTTCGGCAATCAGCCGCCGCACTTTCTGCGCGCGCGTGTAGTAGGCATCGTAGTAACCGGAGGAAAGCACATACGTTCCGAGCATAATCCTTCGCTTGACCTCTCGGCCGAAACCTTCGGTGCGCGATTTCCGGTAGGTCTCTTCGAGGCTCAGATTCTGTAGCGCCGGCGTCCTCGCCGGTACCCCCGCGCCGGGGACAGGCGAGGACGCCTGCGCTACAAGGTAATTTGTGGCCCGGCGTCCATAGCGGATACCATCGAAACGGGCGAGATTGCTGGAGGCTTCGGCAGTCGTCAGAATATAATAATCGGCAACGCAATATTTCGAGTGCGGGAGCGACACGTCGATGATTTTGCAACCGGCTTTGCGGAGCTTTTCCTTCGATTCTTCCACCAGCATTCGCACATCCGGCTCGATGCCTTCGCCGAAATATTCTTTCGGAATTCCAATCGTGAGTCCCTTGACATCTCGCGCGAGAGCATCCGAATATTTGGGAACCGGCACGCGCGCGCTGGTCGAATCCATTTCGTCGAATCCCGCCATGATTTCAAGCGCGCGCGCGGCATCTTCGAGCGAGCGCGAAAACGTTCCCACGGTATCGAACGAAGAGGCAAAAGCCGTGAGGCCATAACGCGAGATGCGGCCATAGGTCGGCTTCATCCCAACAACGCCGCAAAAAGCCGCCGGCTGTCGAATCGAGCCGCCCGTATCCGTGCCGAGCGCCACGTCGCAGGCGCCAATTGCGGCCGCCACGGCGCTGCCGCCGCTCGAACCTCCCGGCACGCGCGTCTCGTCCCACGGATTTTTCACCGGCCCATACGCAGAATTCTCATTCGAGGAGCCCATCGCGAATTCGTCCATGTTCGTTTTGCCCACGATCCGCGCACCCGCGTCGATCAATCGTTGAACGCAGGTAGCAGTGTAGAGCGATGTGAAATTTTCGAGAAATTTCGAGCCGCAGGTAAGCCGCGCGCCTTTCAGAGCAAGGACATCTTTTACGGCAACGGTCATGTCCGAGAGCGGCCCATCATGCGCGGGAAAGCAGGCTTCGTCGAAGATTTCGAGGAAGCAATTGAGTTCAGCATTACGGGTGCTGGCGATTTCGTAAAGGGTCATACCCTGATAACGCGCATGAGCGATCATGCAATCCAGGTTCACTGTATCACTTTCATCTCGACGCGCCGGTTTTGGGCGCGGCCTTCTTCGGTTTCATTGCTGGCGATCGGTTTCAATTTGCCAAAACCCAGCGCGGTGATTCGCTTCACGGCAATGCCATGGATAATCAAAAAGTTGCGGACGGCCCGCGCACGCGCCTCTGAAAGCGTTTGGTTATATTCCTGCGATCCTTCGCTATCGGTATGGCCGTCGATTTCGATATTCATATCGGGGTCGGCGGTGAGAAGGTCCACAACGCGTAGCAATTCCGGATAGGATTCCGAGGAGAGCGTGGCATTGTCATATCCGAAGAAAATAAGGAGTTGCGTGCGGCCCTGCAAATTAGCAAGATCGAACGGTGCAAGGTGAATGGCGTCCGCGCTGGAGGTGAGATCGAGCGGAATCGAGCGAAAAAGGTGATTCGGCGATTCGGCTGTGATCGAGTAATGCCCCGGCACTGTAAGAGGAAGTGTAAAATGCCCGAGGCTATCGCTCGGAATGATCGCGATGCGGGCGCCATGCGTCAGATCGAAGGCCGTGAGGCTTGCGGCAATCGGAAGTCCGGAAGTTTCATCGCGCACGGTGCCGGAAACCATTACTACGCGAGGGGCTGTGGGTGCGACGTTCTTATTAGTTATGGAACCGGTGCTGAACGGTTGCGCCGTTCCCTCTCGATTCGTTTCTTCTCGTGCCGCCGCTAATGGTGGCTCCCAGTCCTCTCCTGTTGTAAGAGGAGTGCTAAGCGTAAGCCCGAACGTCCCGTAAAATAAATTGGGGACTGAGATTCCCTCGCTCGCATAAATCTGCCTAACCAGAGAACCAAACAAGTTTAGAAAGGGAATATTAATCGCTATTTCCGGCGTGAGGACGAGGGTTCCAAAAATCGGCAGCGGCAGCATCGAGCCGATGCCGAAGGAGATCGCTCCGCGCATGAGATTGTAATAGTGGTTGCTCCAAAAGTTTTTTAGTTGTACGTAAGAACTTCCCGCCGGCGTCCCGGATGGCAGATTTTCAAACTGGCCGCCGGATAGAATCTGCTGCGAAGCATCGAATCCATCCCCGGTCAGAATGGCGGTGCTTCCTCCGGCGAAGGCATAGAGCCACGAGGGAAAAAGAATGTAGCGCAGCAGCACTTCGACGGTGGTATAGCTCCAGCGGGAAGCGTAGGTTTCCGAGACCGTTGCCTCGCCCGGCCCGGTTATTTCCGGGGCGGCGCTTCGCGTAATCGTTTGGGCATTCCCGCTGGTTAATTCCACGTCCTGGAGGCCGGTGATGAGGCCAAAACGCCGGGAAAGGGGAATCTGTAGCCGCAACCCTCCGAAGCCAGCCAAGCCGCTTCCGAGCGAACTAAAGCGCAGCATCGCATTGCTAAAATCGCCAAATGGATATTCGTAGCGGAAGCCGAAGTTTTCGCCGCCCAAAAGGCGCGAATACGTAACCCCGCCCTCCACGCCGAGCAAGACCTGGCTCGCCGCGGTTTGCCCGCTCGATTTTCCCGCGCAAGCAAGCCATGCGCATATCGTAATACAATAGAAGACGCGATTGACCATTGTGGCGAAGCCTTTCTTAACGAGAAATAACTTCGCTATTTCGGGATTGTTACACCCCGGCGATATTTTGAATCAGCCCTTCAACCGCAATTTCGCCACGCACTCGATGTGATACGTTTGTGGAAACATATCGACCGGCGCGAGTTCCAGGAGTTCGTATCCCTCCGCAAGCAACGCAATATCTCGCGCCTGCGTGGCGGGGTTGCAGCTAATGTAGGCAATGCGTGCCGGCGCGAGCTTCAGGACTTCGCGGATAACGTCCGGGTGCATGCCGCTCCGAGGCGGGTCGATGATGAGGGCAGTTGGATTTGCATGCTCAGAGAGAAAGTCCTGTTTCGTGAGGGCATGCCGAAGATCGCTTGCGATGAAATCGGCATTGGAGATTCCATTCGCCTCCGCGTTTGCGCGCGCATCGGCGATGGAGCTCTCTATGAGTTCGATGCCAAGCACATGCCTCACTCGATTCGCGACGAAGAGGGAGATTGTGCCGGTGCCGCAATAAAGATCCCAGAGTTCATCGCTGGATTTCAGCTCGGCGAAATTCGCAGCGATTTCGTAGAGCCGCTCGGCTTGCGGCGTATTCGCCTGAAAAAAACTATTCGCGGAAATGCGGTAATTCGCGCCGCCAATTTTATCGCGGATCGTTCCATCGCCATGATAGACGATTTCATATTGCCCGACTGCCACTTGCGAGCGTTTGCTATTGATATTATTTACGATCGTCGTAACCTGCGGAATATTATGAACGAGTTCGCGGGCGTAAGCAACCAAAACATCCGGCTCCTCGCGGCTGGTAACGAGATTGACCATGATTTCGCCCGTCGCATGGCTGGTCTTAATGACGAGAAAACGGAGAAGGCCATCCTCTTCCGGTTTGGTAGGAGTGGACTCGGTGGACGTGTTGGATGGTCCACTTCGTTCACGCAGTCCACTGGATCCGTTATGATAAACTCCTAATTTCTTTTGGATGGCAAACTCCCGCGTGAAATTCAGAATATCGGCCACAACCGGATTCGGAAGAAAGCATACCTCCGTATCGATCACGCGGTCGAAACGCTCGCGGACGTGCAAGCCGAGCGCGAAGCGGTCTTGTACATCGCCGCTCGCAATTTCTTCCTCGGTGAGCCAGCGTTCGTTCGAAAAAGAGAACTCCATCTTATTGCGATAATAGTATTCGCTTTCGGCAGCAAGGACATCTCGCACTGGCGGGTTTGGAATTTTCCCAACCCGCTCGAATAAGTCGATGACCTGCTGCTTTTTCCATCGAAGCTGAGCTTCGTAGGTAAGATGTTGCAGCGCGCACCCGCCACAGATGCCAAAATAAGGACAAATCGGAGTTCGGCGCTCCGGGCCGGGTTCAAGAATTTCGACTAACTTCGCTTCCGCGAAACTGCCCTTCGCTTTTTTAATCTCCGCGATTATTCGTTCATGGGCAATCGCACCTTCGACGAAAATAACATAGCCGTCCTCGCGCCGAGCAACCGCTTTTCCTTCGAAGGCAAGCGAATCGGTCGTGAGTTCGAGGCGGTCGCCGCGCTCCGGTTTCGGAAGACGTTCCGGTAGTGAATCTTGAGGCATGGGGCTTCGTTAGAAAAGCAGACAAACACCCACGAACCAGCAATGCTCTCCATCAAACTTATCGACCGGTACGTGTTGCGGCAGTTTTTTCTCGCCGCGATCGTCTCGATGGCGGCATTTATTATCATTTATATCGCGGTCGATCTGATGGAGAAACTCGATAAGTTTCTCGATCACCACATCCCGTTCCACATTGTCGTCGAGTATTACATCAACTTCACGCCGCAGATCATTGCGCTCATTTTGCCGGTGTGCCTGCTCTTAGGTTCCCTTTTCGCGACGGGCCGCATGTCGATGGCAAGCGAAATTATTGCCATGCGTTCGGGCGGCATTTCGCTCTATCGCTTGATGGCGCCGTTCGTGGTTGCCTCCGCGATTATTTCCGCGGGCGCGGTGTATTTCAATGGCTGGATCTTGCCCAAAGCGAATATGCGGGTCGAGGAGATCTTGCGCGACGATGTCCATGAGGATTTGCTCGCAAACCAGGAGCTTGATTTATACTTGCAGGATTCTCCTTCCCGCATCGTTTCCATGGCGGATTATTCGTGGGGCCAGCGGCGCGGCACGAAGATTTCCGTGCAGAATTTCGATCCCAGGGACATCACTCACATGACGAGCCGCATCGACGCCTCGCTCCTGATTTGGGATTCTACTCGGAACGAATGGCGATTGCAGGACGCAGTCCAGCGGACGTTCCAGACCGATACGACTGCGGAAATCATTCGACGGCTTGCTGGACCGGAAAGCTATTTTCATTTCAGCTTTACGCCGATCGAACTCAAAGACCGGTTGCTCAAAATGGACGAGATGACAAATCCACAACTGGAACGGCGTATCGAACTAACGCGCCGCTCCGGGCAGGACGTGGCGCATGATGAAGTCGATTACCAGAGCAAATATGCCCTCGCGTTTGCCTCGCTAATTGTCGTCCTGTTTGGCGTCCCGTTCGCATCGAAGAAAAAACGCAGTGGCCTGAGCTTTGAATTTTCCATAGCAATAGGAATTGCATTTGTCTATCTTACCTTCTCGAAAGTATTCCAGACTTTTGGCTACACTGGGCAGGCGTCTCCCATTTTCACGGCATGGCTTGCCAATGGGCTTTTCTTTTTGGGTTCGCTTATCGTCATTTGGAAAGCGCAAAAATAGCGAGAACGAAACCCGCCGCCGTTTCGTATAATTATTTCCTGTTCGTTCTTGCCCTATAGCGGTTCGCCGAATCGCAGAGCAATCCCTCTTCAAAGCCCCGCGCTTAGTCCCATTCTTATCATACGTTCTTTATGTGCATTGTTGATTATTCTTCGCATGAAAATCTTTCAAGAGGTACGACGTGACCTGACTCTCGAATTAGCATTTTGCAAGTCTCCCCGTGACGTTGCGAAGCCGCTTGGCGTAGCCGAAACCTCGCTAAAGCAGAGCACCGTTACGCTGGGGCAAAAGCAGTTAATGTGGGAAGAGATTAAGCGGCTCCTCGATAGTCTTTTGAAAGACAGGGAATGGGTCGTGGAGGCTCGGACCATTATCGACGACATTCTCAAGCGCAATAAGTAACCGATATTCTCGCCGAGTGACCACCTACATCCTAACTAACCATAAGGGCTTTTGGAGCTTGGATAGACAGCGCGGCGATGACGTTTTGCACATTGCTGTCAATCTATCGCCGACCGAGGCTGTGGACTTGGCAACGAAACTCGCGGAAGAAATCCGTCCGAGTCGCATTTTGCGCTTAGCCGAAAAAGGGGAATATGAACTACTTGCTAAGTTCGAAGTTATAGATGCTCATTTATGAATTTCAATTCGACCCACTACTCGAAATGGCCTCGCCATTCTGAGATTAATATTATGAAAAAAGGGTCGTAATTAGCGATTTTTAACTATGGTACGGTTTTTGAAATGCAACTCTGCCGTATTATCGAAGGCAGCGGCACTGCTGCCCTGGTAATTTGTCTTTCCATTAGTTCGTCTTTTAGCCTTTAAAAATTTTTCTTTAGTCTTTCGAAATTTTTTCCATTGTAGGAACCATCCATTATGAAGCAAAAGGGTACCTCGAAATCCTCTCCCGCTGGAGGGACGGAACGCACGCTGCATTCGAATTCGCACTCGGAACCATCGATGAGCGAGCGGCCACGTTCGCGCGGCATGAATGGCACGAATACAGCGCTGGGCGAGATTCAGGCCAGCCCCATGGCGGCCGGTAGCCAGAACGGCAAGTCCACACGCACAGGGGGTATCGATCATCTCGAATCCGCAAGTGCGCGAAAGCTTTTGAGCACACTCGTTGCGGTGCGCAAGGGCGATTTTTCGGCGCGCTTTCAAGTCGATGAGACGCTGGCCGTTACGGACTCGCTCACGTACCGCATCGCGCAGGAGTTAAACGACATTATCGAGATGAATCAAAATCTCGTCCGCGAACTCGAACGCACGAGCAACGTCGTCGGCAAAGAGGGAAAGATCACCCAGCGCGCCACGCTGCCGAATGCCTCGGGCGCATGGGCTGTCGCGGTCGAGGGCGTGAACACGCTCATTTTCGATTTGGCGCAGCCACTGACGGAAGTCGCGCGCGTTATCGGCGGCGTCGCGAAGGGCGATCTTTCGCAGACAATGTCGCTGGAAATCGATGGCCGTCCGCTGAAAGGCGAATTTTTGCGGACGGGTAAGGTGGTCAATACAATGGTCGAGCAGCTTTCTTCCTTCGCATCGGAAGTAACGCGCGTGGCGCGTGAGGTGGGAACGGAAGGAAAGCTGGGCGGGCAGGCCGTCGTCAAAGGCGTGTCCGGCACATGGAAAGACCTAACGGACAATGTAAACTTCATGGCATCGAACCTTACCGCGCAAGTCCGAAGCATTGCGAATGTGACGACGGCCGTCGCCAATGGCGATCTCTCGAAGAAGATCACGGTCGATGTGAAAGGGGAAATTCAAGAGCTAAAGAATACGATCAACACGATGGTCGATCAACTTTCCTCGTTCGCGGCCGAAGTAACCCGCGTGGCGCGTGAAGTAGGAACGGAAGGCAAGCTCGGCGGACAAGCGCAGGTAAAAGGCGTTTCGGGAACCTGGAAAGATTTGACGGACAATGTGAATTTCATGGCCTCGAACCTGACGGCCCAGGTACGTAACATTGCCAATGTCACGACGGCGGTTGCCAACGGCGATTTATCGAAGAAGATCACGGTCGATGTGAAAGGTGAGATTTTGGAGCTTAAGAATACGATCAATACGATGGTCGATCAGCTAAACTCCTTCGCATCGGAAGTAACCCGTGTGGCGCGTGAAGTAGGCACGGAAGGAAAGCTGGGCGGCCAAGCTGTCGTGAAAGGCGTATCCGGTACATGGAAAGATTTGACCGACAATGTGAATTTCATGGCATCGAACCTCACAGGTCAGGTGCGTAACATCGCTGATGTAACGACGGCGGTTGCCACCGGCGATCTCTCGAAGAAGATCACGGTCGATGTCAAAGGCGAAATCTTAGAGCTGAAGAACACGATCAATACGATGGTGGATCAGCTTTCTTCCTTCGCCGCCGAGGTAACCCGCGTGGCGCGTGAAGTAGGCACCGAAGGGAAGTTGGGCGGTCAGGCCGATGTAAAAGGCGTCGCCGGTGTATGGAAAGGCTTGACGGACAATGTGAATTTCATGGCGTCGAACCTTACAGGCCAGGTGCGCAATATCGCCGAAGTTACAACGGCCGTCGCTACCGGGGATTTGTCGAAGAAGATCACCGTCGATGTAAAAGGCGAAATCTTAGAGCTAAAGAATACGATCAATACGATGGTGGATCAGCTTTCTTCGTTCGCCGCCGAAGTAACGCGCGTGGCGCGTGAAGTAGGAACCGAAGGAAAGCTTGGCGGGCAAGCCGAAGTGAAAGGCGTCGCCGGCACGTGGAAGGACTTGACGGATAATGTGAATTTCATGGCCGCCAACCTTACCTCGCAAGTGCGTAACATTGCCGAAGTAACGACGGCCGTCGCGAATGGCGATTTGTCGAAGAAAATCACCGTGGATGTCCAGGGCGAAATTTCGGAGTTGAAGAATACGATCAACACGATGGTCGATCAGCTTAACTCCTTCGCTTCGGAAGTAACCCGTGTAGCACGCGAAGTAGGTACGGAAGGGAAGCTGGGCGGTCAGGCCGATGTAAAAGGCGTTTCGGGCACATGGAAAGATTTGACGGACAATGTGAATTTTATGGCCTCGAACTTGACCGGTCAAGTGCGTAACATCGCCAACGTTACGACGGCAGTGGCGAATGGCGATTTGTCGCAGAAAATCACGGTCGATGTCAAAGGCGAAATCCTCGAGCTAAAGAATACGATCAATAAGATGGTCGATAGCTTGGGGTCGTTCGCATCGGAAGTAACCCGCGTGGCCCGCGAAGTAGGAACGGATGGAAAATTGGGCGGCCAGGCCGAAGTGCGCGGCGTTGCCGGTGTGTGGAAGGACCTGACGGACAATGTAAATTCGATGGCCGGTAATCTTACATCGCAAGTGCGTAATATCGCCGATGTAACGACGGCCGTTGCTACCGGTGATTTGTCCAAGAAGATTACTGTCGATGTAAAAGGCGAAATCTTAGAGCTGAAAAACACGATCAATACAATGGTCGATCAGCTTTCCTCGTTCGCCGCCGAAGTAACGCGCGTGGCCCGCGAAGTAGGTACGGAAGGAAAGCTGGGCGGACAAGCGCAGGTGAAAGGAGTCTCGGGCACATGGAAAGATTTGACGGATTCGGTGAATTTCATGGCCTCGAATCTAACGGCGCAGGTGCGTAACATCGCAAATGTAACAACCGCCGTCGCCAATGGCGATTTGTCAAAAAAAGTTACCGTAGATGTGAAAGGCGAAATTCTCGAGCTGAAAAACACAGTGAATACGATGGTCGATCAGCTAAACTCCTTTGCTTCGGAAGTAACCCGTGTGGCGCGCGAAGTAGGAACGGATGGAAAGCTGGGGGGCCAGGCCGATGTAAAAGGCGTTTCGGGCACATGGAAAGATTTGACGGATAACGTAAATTTTATGGCCTCGAACCTTACAGGCCAGGTGCGTAACATTGCGAACGTTACAACGGCGGTTGCCAATGGAGATTTGTCGAAGAAGATTACGGTCGATGTAAAAGGCGAAATTTTGGAGCTGAAAGACACGATCAATACGATGGTCGATCAGCTAAACTCCTTCGCATCGGAAGTAACCCGCGTGGCGCGTGAAGTAGGTACCGAAGGAAAGCTGGGCGGCCAGGCCGATGTAAAAGGCGTCGCCGGAGTCTGGAAAGAACTGACGGACAATGTAAATTTCATGGCCGCTAACCTTACGACTCAGGTGCGCGGAATTGCACGAGTCGTTACCGCGGTCGCGAATGGTAATTTAAAGCGAAAACTTACCGTGGAAGCCATGGGCGAAATCGCGGAGCTTGCAGACACGATCAACGCCATGATCGATACGCTCGCGACCTTTGCCGATCAGGTAACGACGGTGGCCCGCGAAGTAGGTATCGAAGGAAAATTAGGCGGTCAGGCCAGCGTGCCGGGTGCTTCGGGAACATGGAGGGATTTGACGGACAATGTAAACCGCCTCGCTGCAAACCTGACATCTCAGGTGCGCGCCATGGCCGAAGTAGCCACGGCTGTGACAAAGGGCGATCTTTCGCGAATGATTACCGTCGAAGCCGCAGGCGAAGTTGCGTACCTCAAAGATAACGTGAACGAGATGATCCGTAATCTTAAAGATACGACACGTAAAAACACCGAGCAGGACTGGCTCAAGACGAATCTTGCGCGGTTCACGCGGTTGCTGCAAGGCCAGAAGGATTTGTGGACGGTCTCGCGTTTGATTTTGAGCGAACTTGCTCCACTCGTGAATATGCAGCATGGCGTATTCTATATCACGGAGGGATCGGGAAGCGATGCCTTCCTGAAGTTGCTCGCAAGTTATGCCTACCGGGAGCGGAAAAATCTTTCCAATCAATTTAAGATGGGCGAAGGCCTGGTGGGGCAGTGCGCGCTGGAAAAAGAGCGCATTGTTATCACGGGCGTTCCAAACGATTATATCAAGGTCAATTCGGGCCTCGGCGAATCGGCGCCGCTTAATATCGTCGTCCTGCCAGTTCTTTTCGAAGGTCAGGTCAAGGCGGTGATCGAGCTTGCGAGCTTCCATCCGTTCAACGAGATTCACGTCGCATTCTTAGATCAACTCACCGAGTCGATCGGTATCGTTTTGAATACGATCGAAGCGAATATGCGGACGGAGTCGCTGCTTGCACAATCGCAATCGCTCACTCAGGAACTGCAAACGCAACAGCAGGAATTGACGGAAACGAACCGCCGCCTCGAACAGCAGGCCAAGTCCCTGCAGGCTTCCGAAGAGCTCCTGAAGAAACAGCAGGAAGAGCTCCAGGAAACGAACGAAGAATTGCAGGACAAAGCGAAACTGCTTGGCGAGCAAAAGAACGAAGTCGAACGCAAAAACCGCGAGATCGAGCTTGCGCGCGGCGCGATCGAAGAAAAAGCCGAGCAACTCGCGCTTACTTCGAAATACAAGTCCGAATTCCTCGCGAATATGTCGCATGAATTGCGGACGCCGCTTAACTCGATGCTAATTCTTTCGAAGATGCTTTCGGAAAACAACGAGACGAATCTTACGAATAAGCAGGTCGAATTCGCGGAGACGATTTATTCGAGCGGCGCCGATCTACTGGCCCTCATCAACGAGATACTCGATCTTTCCAAGATCGAATCGGGCACGATGGCGGTCGATATTGGCGAAATGCGCGTGGGCGATCTCCAGGAGGACATGCACCGCATCTTCGATTCGCTCGCGCAGGAAAAAGCGCTGGCCTTCGAAGTGCAAAAGGCCGAGGGAGTGCCGGAAACGATTGCAACCGATTCGAAACGGCTCGAACAGGTGCTGAAGAACCTGCTTTCGAATGCGTTCAAGTTCACGCATCAGGGCAAGGTCAAACTGGAAATCGCTCCCGCCCCGAAGGATATTTTCTTTGGCAACGAGTTGCTGAATAAGGCGTCGAATGTGATCGCATTTTCGGTGATCGATACTGGAATTGGAATCGCTCCCGAAAAGCATAAGGTTATTTTCGAGGCGTTCCAGCAGGCCGATGGCACGACAAGCCGTGAGTATGGCGGGACGGGCCTGGGCCTTTCGATCAGCCGCGAAATCGCGCGGCTGTTGGGCGGCGAAATCCGGTTACAGAGCAAACCCGGGGAAGGGAGCACGTTCACGCTGTATATTCCCGCCAGCTATATTCCGACGACCATTGGCCTGAACGAACCATCGGAGAATGGAACGGCGATGAATGGGTCGAACGGTGTTGCCCCGTTCGGGCAAGTAGGTTCCGTCCAATCCCGTCCTCTTCGTCCAACCCATCCACGAGAAACGAACTTCGAGGAAGCTGCAACGGAACCAAATGAGGCCCCGGCCACGGATGAAATTCCCGACGACCGCGACTCGATTCAACCCGGCGATCGCACGCTGCTGGTGATTGAAGACGATCCGAACTTCGCGAAGATACTCCTCGACATGGCCCACGAAAAAGATTTCAAAGTCATCGCCGCAAGTCGTGGCGAAACGGGCCTTGCTTATGCACGGCGTTATAAGCCGGACGCGATTTCACTCGATGTTCAGCTTCCCGGCATTCACGGCCTCGCCGTGCTCGACCGGTTGAAGCATGATCCGGCGACGCGTCACATTCCCGTGCAAATCGTCTCGGTGATCGATCAACTGCCGCGGCAGAAACGCATGGGGGCGGTCGCGCAAATCCAAAAACCAGCTTCGCCGGAAGTGGTGAAAAAATCGATCGAGGAGATGCGCCGCTTTACCGAACAGCAAAAAAAGCGGCTGCTCGTCGTCGAAAATAATGAGGAGGAACGCAAAGCCATTGCGGAATTTCTCGATGGCGAAGGAGACATCGAACTCGTGATGCTTAGCTCCGGCAAGGAAGCGATGGAAAAGCTGCAATCGGAAAAATTCGATTGTATTGTGGTCGATCTCGTCATGCCCGATAGGAACGGATTCGAGTTTATCGAAAACATTCGGAAAGATCCGAAGTACACGGACCTGCCAATCATTGTTTATACCGGAAAGGAATTGACGAAGAAGGAATCGGCGCAACTGGCGAAGCTTACCGAGTCCGTGATTACCAAAGACATGGGATCCATCGACAAATTGCTGGATGAGACTTCGCTGTTCCTGCACCAAAACGAAGCGAAACTTTCCGACGAGAAGCGCCGGAGATTGGAAAATGTTCATAGCACCGACGCCGCGCTTTCGAACAAGAAAGTCCTCATCGTCGATGACGATATTCGAAATATCTTTGCCGTTTCGAGCTTTCTCGAGCGTCATAACATGCGGATCGTCTATGCCGAAAATGGGCAGGATGCGCTCGACCTTATCAATAAATCGACCGACATCGACGTGGTACTCATGGACATCATGATGCCCGGCATGGACGGCTACGAGGCGATGCGCGCGATTCGAAAGAACCGCCGGTACAAGCACGTTCCGATGATCGCGGTGACGGCGAAAGCCATGCGCGGCGACCGCGAAAAGTGCATCGAAGCCGGTGCCTCGGATTACATCACCAAGCCGGTCGATGTGGATCAATTATTGTCATTGTTGAGGGTATGGCTATTCAAGTAAGGCTCCTTGCCAGGCCCTTGGTGGACAGAGTGGACCAGATGGACAAGCGTGAATGAGAACATTCGATAATTCGGGCATTCTTCAAGAGGGTGCCCAGCAGGGTGGCACTGGCATGTTCGTTGTCCATGAGGATAATGAACCAATTCCTTTGTTCAGCCCGCCACGGCGGGTCATATCTATGAGCGTTTCCACGGCACAAACGTCCACTGCGTCCACCAAGTCCACCGCACTCTTGGACCATACGGCCATGCTCCTGGCGGAAGCGGCGCCGGTCAAAATCCTCATCGTCGATGACCATCCGGAGAACCTGCTCGCGCTGGAAGCGACGCTCGACCATTCCGGTACCGGACCGAACGGCACCGGACGGAACGGCGCCGGACGGAATGGATCGCAAGAATCGCTCAATGTAGAGTTCATTCGTGCCACGAGCGGGCGCGAAGCACTGCGCAAAGTATTGCTTGAGAATTATGCCGTCATACTTTTGGACGTGCAAATGCCCGAAATGGATGGCTATGAGACGGCGGAGCTTATCCGCAAACGACCGCAATCGCAATTCACGCCGATCATTTTTCTCACCGCCGTCAATACCAGCGAGGTCAATATCTTTCGCGGATATTCGCTCGGCGCGGTCGATTACATTACGAAGCCATTCGACCCGTGGGTGCTCCGCGCGAAGGTTGGCGTCTTCGTCGAACTCTACCGCAAGCAGTTGGAAATAGAGCGGCAAGCCGCGCTTCTGCGAAGTTCGAACACGGAGCTCGAAGGCAAGAGCGAAGAGCTTCGGATGCTGAATGAGGATTTGGAACGCCGCGTCAGCGAGCGGACGCAGGAACTCGAAACGGCAAACCAGGAACTTTGGAAGGCAAAGGAAACGGCTGAGTTCGCGAATTCCGCGAAAGACAAATTTCTCGCGGTCCTGAGCCACGAACTTCGCACGCCGCTCACGCCGGTGCTTGCCATTGTTCAGATGCTCGATGAAGATCCGAAGGTTACCTCGGAGGTCAAAAGCTGGGTCGAGACGATTGGCCGCAACGTCCAGCTCGAAGCCCGATTGATTGACGATCTCCTCGATCTTACCCGGATTACGAATGGCAAGCTGGAACTGCATGCAGGCGCCGTCGATGTCCATAAGCTGATTCATGATACCGTCGATATTTGTGGAGACGAAATACGGGCGAAAGATATCCAACTTTCGCTTTCGCTCGATGCGTGGCAATCGATCATTGAAGTGGACCCGGCCCGTTTGCACCAGGTGCTTTGGAACCTTTTAAAAAATGCGGTCAAGTTCACTCCGGAGCATGGTTCTATTTCCATTCGCACGCTCAATACCACGGAGGGCCGGCACTCCATGCTTCGCTGCGAAATTACGGACACCGGAATCGGAATTCCACCGGAATATTTGAAGTCTGTTTTTAACGCATTCGATCAGGGCGGCAAAACAATAACGCGGCGCTTCGGCGGGCTGGGGCTTGGGCTTGCCATCAGCAAAGCGCTCGTCGAGCAGCACCACGGCGCGATCTGGGCCGAAAGCGACGGCCTGGAAAAAGGCGCGACGTTTACGATCGAAATTCCCACCGCCGCCATTTCCAAACTTCCGCCTTCGGAGAAAACTCCGGCGACCGGCTCGCCGCTTATAGCCGCGGCTCGAATCCTGTTAGTGGAAGATAACGAAGATACCAGCCGGGCCATGCAGGTCCTCTTCGAACGCAAAGGATTCAAGGTCGAAGTCGCGAATTCGGTCGCCTCCGCGATGGAACTTTCGAAAACGCATCCCATCGATCTCGTGATTAGCGACATTGGTTTGCCCGATGGGGATGGTTTCGAGGTGATCCGGCGATTGAATGAAATTCGTCCGACGCGCGGTATTGCTATCTCCGGCTTTGGCATGGAGGAAGACCGCCGCCGCTCCCTCGAAGCCGGCTTCCATGCCCACTTAGTCAAGCCGGTAAATTTCGCGGAGCTAAGCGGCATCGCCCAAAAGCTTCTGGCGGAATTGTAAGCAATCATCGCCGGTCCTGAGGAACCGAGGGATGCGCGCCCGCTCCGTAACATTGCCATCGCTATCGGACGGTAAGCTATCGCTGCGTCTTTGATATACTCGGTTGGAGTTTATGGGTTGGATATGATGTTCAATATAAAGTGCTTTATTGAAGTTAACTCAATGTACGGAAAAATAAAAGAACAATTAGCATCCGAACTCACCGCCATTCGCGACGCGGGACTTTACAAAAACGAGCGCGAGATCACGACTCCGCAGGGCGTGGAAATTCGCGTCAAGGGCAGCGATGAGACCATCCTAAATTTCTGCGCGAATAATTATCTTGGCCTTTCCTCGCATCCAAAAGTGATCGAAGCCGCGCGGCGAACGCTTGAAACGCACGGCTATGGCATGTCGAGCGTTCGTTTTATTTGCGGCACGCAGGACCTTCACAAAGAGCTGGAGCGCGAAATCTCGCGCTTCCTGCAAACGGACGACACGATCCTCTACGTCGCCTGCTTCGATGCTAATGGCGGCATCTTCGAACCGCTCTTTGGCGAAGAGGACGCGATCATTTCGGATGAACTCAATCATGCTTCGATCATCGACGGCGTGCGGCTCTCGAAAGCGAAACGCTATCGGTACAAGCACGCCGATATGAGCGATCTGGAAACGCAGCTTATCGAATCCCAGGCCGAGCGGCGGCGCGTCATTGTGACCGACGGCGTCTTTTCGATGGACGGAGACATCGCGAAGCTTTCGCACATTTGCGATCTTGCCGATACATACGATTCGCTCGTGATGGTAGATGATTCGCATGCGACGGGATTCGTTGGCCGCACCGGGCGTGGCTCGATCGAACACGAGAATGTCATGGGCCGCGTGGAGATGATTACTTCCACGCTGGGCAAGGCCTTGGGCGGCGCGGCGGGAGGATTCACCTCGGGCAGGAAAGAGATTATCGAGATGCTGCGGCAGCGTTCGCGGCCCTATCTCTTTTCGAACACGCTACCGCCGCCCATTGCCGGCGCGGCGCTTGAAGTCCTCCACATGCTCGAAGAGACGACGGAACTCCGTGACAAGCTTGAAGCCAACACGAAATACTTCCGCGAACGCATGACCGAGGCAGGTTTCGACATCAAGCCTGGAATCCATCCCATCGTGCCGATCATGCTATACGACGCGCCGCTCGCGCAGAAATTCGCCGCGCGTTTGCAGGATGAGGGAATTTATGTCACCGGATTTTTCTATCCCGTCGTGGCCAAAGGGCAGGCACGCATTCGCGTCCAGATTTCCGCCGCGCACGAACGGCACCATCTCGATCGGGCGATCGAGGCATTCACAAACGTTGGGAGCGAATTAGGTGTCCTGAAAGTTTTGGCGTAGCTCAAAAGATTTGCTTCACATGAATACTCCGCTTCCTACGAGGATTTTTGCGCTCATTGGTATTGCGGCGCTCGTGCTGCAACTCAATGCGGTGCCGTTCGAGGCGTTTCTTTTTCATCTCAACCAAAATTATATCGCCCGCACGCTCTGCGAGCATAAAGTGCCGAATTGCAACGGCCATTGTTTTCTGATGAAGCAAATGGCGAAATCCAATAATATCAATAGCGATAAAAAAACGGAACGCGCGGGAGCACCGCTCGATGGACATTTTTTATGTGCATCCTTAAATAATGTAACGCTCTTTTCTTCCCCGGTCAATTTCCTGATTCACCCAGCCCGGCATCTTGCCGCCGGCTGGCGTTCCACCCTTCTTCAGCCTCCCCGGTTCGCGTAGTTCGGGTGTGGCGCAAACTTCAGTTTACGTATTGTGGCGCAATCTTTTGTTTGCGACTCCCACCCCCGAAGTCGCAAACTAAAGTAGCATCGTCGACGATGCGCGCTACATAGGCAGCCCGCTGTAGCGGGCAATTTCCATCATTCAATTTTTTTATTGACGTATGAAACTACGCGATTTTGCATTTCTTTTTATTTTCTTTTTGAATCTTTTAATGATCGTTCCCGCAGCCCATGCGCAGCTTCCACCCGGCATTTATTCCAATTGCGATTTTTGCCTATGCTCGATGGGCATTTCCCCCCTTACCATGAATGGTTCTTCGATCCGATTCGACTCGCGCTACACGGAACTTGGGTCGGAATTCTCGAATGGGGCGAGCGCACCAAATCCAACGAACGCGCGCGAAACCTACCTCACGGATGTGCTTTCGCTACGGGGACAAATCACGGACCAGCTTTCCGCGACGCTCATGGTTCCCTTCGCCCATAAAGCCGAGAGTTCGAACGATCCAGCGAATAGCCTTGCGAATATTTCCAATTCTGGCGTGGGAGATATGTCGCTCCTTTTTCGGTATAATCTCATTGCCGATCATGAGGATGGCGGGTTCGCCCGAAGTATCCTCGGCCAGGCCGATATGAGGATGCTTGCCGTGACCGCAGGCATCAAATTCGCTAATGGATCGACCGCGCTTACTTACAATGGTGATCGTGGGCGATCAACGCCCGCCGACCCTGATGTGCAACTCGGAACCGGAACCACCGATTTCTACGCCGGGCTGGGCTATCTCCTCGGCTTTAACGGCTGGAATATCGAAGCCGATGCCCTCGGAATGGTTCATGGCTTTGGAAGCGGTGCAAGCGGGCACACCTACGGAGATAACCTCAACTACGACGTCATGGCAGAATACCGCCTCTACGAGGACCAAAGCTTTCTTCCTACGATGCTTAGTCCTACCGTCTTCGCCTCGCTCGCCATCCGTGGCGAATGGCGTGGATACGAAACACAGGACGGCGTTCCGCTCGATAACGATCTCCTCGGTTGGTCCGGGGGCAACGTCGTGTATGTCGCGCCGGGTTTACAGATGTTCTTCGCGCCGCGTGTTTCGCTCGATGCCTCCGTGTGGGTGCCCGTCATTCACGCGCTCTATGGAAACCAACTCGGGGAGACGGTAAAGGCAATGGCCGGCATTCAAGCGGGGATATAGCGCAAACTTTAGTTTACGATTCGGCGGCTGGGTCGCAAACTAAAGTTTGCGCTACAGCCTTTTGGCACACGCCTCGCTTATCCGAGCAAGTATGAATTATGAAGTATGATCGTGGGCGATCTATGAATATTGGGAGATCGAAAATGTTATCGGCACGGCGCTTCATACTTTATACTTCATACTTCATACTTTCCGTTAGGGCTGGCTGGACATCGTCGGCGATGGCGTTTACCTCCAATGGGCATAATGTGATCGAAGCGACAGCCTACCGGCTTTTGCTCGAACGATCGAATATTGCTCGGCTCTCCGCGATTGCGGGACGACCCATCTCTGGCAAGGATGCGCTGGATATTCTTATCGCCTATCGAATTCTCGACCAGCCGCATGATTGGAAATCCGGTCATACGAACGATCCCCTGAAATCTCTGCCCATTGTCCGTAGCGGCAACCTCGATTATATTCTTTCCCGGCAGTTCGAGGGAAATTCGCAATGTTTCCATTTTCTTGCGCGCGCGAGCGACGTGTATTGGGATACGACGACCGACCCGACCTACGGGTATCCTCACATGCTCTACGATTCGGCCTATCCACGATGCGTTGCCTTTCTCACATCCACGTTTTATCTGCTATTGAACAATGCGCTTGCAGCGCGGGCGGGCGATCACGATGTCTATAGCCTCATGCACTCGATCGCCGATTCCTATTGCACCGCTCACGTGGCAAGGGATTCCGACTGGCGTATTCTCTATTGCAAAGTATGGGAACCCACCGCGTTCATTCCCTTTCTGCTGCACCCCGATGCCGAGCGCTTCTATGGCGGTCCCTGGGGACATAAACTGACCGACGAACGCGATGAGGGTTATTGGAATAACTCGGTCGTGGATTCGACGTGCTCTTCCGAGACGAATCCCTATCAAGTGGATTACGATTGCCTCTCACCGAACGCGAAGCAAGCCGTCGCCGCTACCGAGGAACTGCTTATCGTGCTGGCAGAGAATGTCTTGCGAGAAATTGATCGTGGGCGATCAATTGATCGTGGGCGATCGGATGGAATCGATACGGCCTTCGAACGTGCGAGCTGGAACGCCTATCTCGCTACGTATTTCGTCGGATGGAAGGGCGTGGCGCCCGCCCGCCAGCTGCGCCCCGACGAGCGCGAATGGAGGCCGCTCTTTCATGCTGGCCTCGAATATCACCCGTCGGCCACAATGCTTGCATCGGGGCAGTGGCAGGACGTGCGCGATTATACCGCCGATCTCAACGTAGATATTCCCGTCGGCGCGCTTGGCCCGGTGGTGCCGGGCATCATGGTCGATTATGGCGAACGAGAATATGAAGATCATACGACGGATCGTGGGCGATCTGATCGTGGGCGATCTGATCGTGGGCGATCAACTTCGCCCATGCTGCGGGTGGGATACACGCTCGCCCTCGAATTTGCCGATGATTTCAATATTCGCGTGACGCCCTTCGAACGCGAATTCTTCTTTGCGGCCGGACACAAGGGCGAAACAAGGAACGTCGTCTCCTTTTTCGAGATCGAAGGCATGATCGACCGCCATTTTTGGTTCCGTGCCGAAGCGCCGCGCTTTACTACCGAGGGATGGCTGCGCAACGACTACGGCTTTGCCGCCGGATTTTCCGACGGATGGGATTTCGGGAAGTGGTTCTCCGAAGTGACTGGCTCTGGAAAGCCGGAGCCCCTTGCTGGAAAGCGGTGGCACGTCCCAAGCGGACCCAATACGACCGAGGAGATCGACCGCGCCAGACTTGGGTCCGGAATGAGCATGTCCGCCACGATCTGCAACATGGAATTCAATCCCTACGCCAACCAACTCTACGGCATTTCCGGGCAACTGCTATGGGATCGAAACTCCAGCGGCGAGCGAACGAAAGGATTCGCCGATGGGATGGAACTCGATTACATGTTGCTTGATCGTGGGCTGAGCCCCGACGATCAATCAACTAATCGTGGGCCGATTGCCGAAGCAGGGTATATTCTACGATACTATCTTTCGCCGCATTTCGCTATCACCACCCGGCCTATCGATGCCGTGAAAACTCTTGATGGAACCCAACCACATCCCTCCGGTAATCTCACGTGGGATGTGCAGAGCACCATCGGACTCATGGCCCTCCTCGTTCATACCGACCTTACGATTGGGCTTGCACGTATCTCCTGGCGCGATGCCTTCGCACGTAAATCCCCGTTCTATCAGGACGTGCCCGCTGAACTCCGCATCGGCGCTAATTTCTTTATTCCATAGTGTACCGCACAAATGTACCGCACAAATGTACCGCACAAATGTAGCGCAAACTTCAGTTTGCGACCCTCCCACGGGATCGCAAACTGAAGTTTGCGCTACATTTT
>DASRZC010000122.1:0-20225 GCA_035686785.1 Kapaibacterium sp. (SeqCode) | reverse complement strand
AGAAACCACGCTCCCGGAGGAAGGCGTTTGGACCAGGGGAAGAAGCGAGAATTCGCTCGCATCCGGCCCGACGATTTTAAGAGCGCAGATCGAAAGCGGATAATCTCCGGTATCGATCAGCGTCGTGCCCTGTACATAGTTTTTGAAATCCTGGCAGATCCCAAAATCGAGACTGGGGGGATTGAACACGGGGTGAGGCTCCACGCCGAATCCGTAGAGATACACCGAATCGTACTGGCCATTGCAGGAAAGATATAGCCAATCGCTGAAGAGGCCATGGTACGGAGGAGTGAATACGATCGGGAGAGAATTCGCACCGGTAGTAAAGGAATTGTTTGAAGGCCCCAATGCAAACCACCCATTGAATGGAATGAACATGGCAGTAAAGGGCGCGGGGCTGCCGCTCGCATTATGCACTCCGAGCGATCGTTCGCTCTGCGTATTTACTTTGACATTCCCGAAATTTATACTGTTTGTATCATAGGTGATTCGAGGCCGCTTTTCCCAGCCGGCGAGCGTGATGGTCTTCGGCTGTGAATGGTCGTCAAAATCGAATTCGAGGACCGCAGGCTCCGGGTCATCGGCCCCTAAGTTCGGGTGATAGCTGATCGTATAATAACGGGCCTGACCCGGATCGAGAATGAACCCATTGCTATCGGCGGCATCCTGGAAACTGTAAAATTGCTTTCCCGGCCCGACAATCGAAACGCGCGTAACGCGCGCCGGCCACTGGCCATCGTTACGAACTGTATCATACCGGATTTTGGTGGAGTTCGTGAGCACCGTATCGAACGTAAGCGCGGAGTTGAGCACGGTGAAAATCGGGATCGCTCCATTTCCACGGAGCACGATCGGGGTCTGCTTGCCATCATGGGTCGAAATGATGGCGGTAGCAAGATACGGTATCGCCGCCGCCGGGATAAACGTAAACTTGATGCTGACTCTGTTACCGGGCGGGACGGAATATGGCAGGCTAAGGTTCCACGAAAAGAATGCCTGGTCGGCCGCGGGGGTAATCGAAATGTTATCGATGATCCAGGGTGCCGTGCCGGCATTATACCCATTGGCATACGCCGAGCCGGAGAAATTGACGCGCACCGTGCCAAAATCGAGCGTATCCGGGCCGATCGAGCCTTTCGGAGCGCCGCCCGTCCCCGTAAGGACAATTGCAATCAATCGTTGGTCGCATTCGGCGTTCGAGCACCGCAGATACAGCGTATCCACACTGACGGAATCGGGCTGGGAAGGAAAATACGAGATCGTAAACTTATTCGCCGATTCGTTGGAAAGCGTGAAGGGCGCGGACGTTTGAGGCTGTGTGGAGAAGGCAAATTCATACGGACGCGGACCGCCGATCCAGATACTATCGACCACAAGCGGATCGATGCCGTAACTCGCGATGGAATCGATGAGCGTGGAACTCATACCGACGGGCGTCATCGGAAATTGCAGCGATTGATGCTGTACCGAAATACCCGCGGTATATTGGGCGAGCCGGACGGTAACACCCCCGGTAGCCCAGTAATAGTCGGAACCGGTCGAATCCTCATGAATCCGGTCGAAGATTCGGAACTCATACTTGCCGCCGATGCCAGTATCCAGGGCGGTGTACGTGTGAGAAGGCTGATATCCGGTTTCCCGCACATGGAGCGAATCCGCGTCGGCGAACGTATAATTATTGCTCACCTGTAGATAGACCTGATAATTCGTTCCATTCCAGGAAGGCGGATTCGCAAGCGGCGTTGGGGCGTTCCATCCCGGAGGGTCGCTATACATGTAGCGGGCATCGAATCCGGTGGAATCCTGGCCCGGAAAAATTCCGAACGTGCCGCTGATGGAAAATTGCATCTGGGTGCATTCCGGTCCTGGAATATTGCTCAGGACCCCGGCCTTCTGGCGCGCGGGCACGTAGATCGTGTCCCTCGGCGTAGCCCGGCGCCACTGAGCGCCGGCACTACTCGTAAGAAGCGCAAGCGCCGCAGCCAGCGCAAACGCAGACATGATCGAATAATTTCCGCGCCGGGGCGCGGATTGTGGATGATTCGTTCCGATGGGAAACCTCCGACTCCTTGTTCTTCGCCTCATAATACAGAGCAAATTTTTGAACATCCTGGAATGACGGTTAATTCATTCCGCGTGATTTTTCGCATGGAATCCTTGGGCTTGAAGCGCTTTGGAAAGTACGCTGCGATCCTGCGATTTTTCGCGCCACGGATTCCACGATGGAACCGGCGCGCTGGGCATGCGAACGTCGAAGAAGTGGGATACTCCCGAGATGCGAAGGAAGAAAGGCAATGATCCCGGCGTCTCGCCCCGATCTTCCTGGAAGTTCCATGGCGCGGGGGCTACCCATGAAAGCAAGAAAATCGGAAAAGGTGCAAACGGTGCGCTTTCGAATGAGGTTTCCATAATTATCATTGAAACTACATTGTGTAGAAGATAATATACATTGTGGTAAAATATGGGGCATAATCCCATTTAATAAATCAGTTTTTGAAGCATCTCCTTTCAAAATATATTATTTTTGCATGATGAAGTATCTATTGTTGCTTTAGCGTCGAAAAAAGTATCCGGTTCGCTTGTGGTTCGTTTTCCATATTTTGAACCAATTCGATGGTGGCGCGTTCTCAACACTGTTGCACGCTGCTTTCTCCGAAAAGCGTCGCGGTGGTACTCGAATTCACGCCGGCGCTGCAATCGCTACAAGTATCCACATCAGGCGTTTTTATTCATCAGAGATTTTTGTTCCTCTGGCTCGTTGCTGCTTTCTCCGCAGAGTGCCATCCAGGCCGGATGGTGCATTCCCTTCGTGCTCGCCAGCCGCTCTCCTGGAGCGGCCACCGGGAGCGTTGGGGGCAGGGTACGAATCATATTTGCTTCTCATTTTTTTTTTTGTGACTGACACTCAATCGATATGAAGGTTCACACCATGACCCATCCATTTCCATCACGCCGTGCATCGCATACGACACGGATGATGACACCGCTTCTCGCATTTTTCGTCGTATTCGGTCTCGCGGGTTTACTGCCGCCCATCGCGCGAGCGCATTCCGGGAACGGCCCGCACACGCCGGCCAAAATTTCCGGGAAGCCGTCGCTCGATCTGATCGCAGTGACCATCGTTCCGCTTCCTCCCCCCGATCCCGATACCGGCGCGAACGGGCTGGCAAAACTCGTCGTGAAGAATCTCGGGCCTATTATCAACTCTCCCTATAAGGATTTTTCTCCCACGATCACCGCCGATGGCAGCACGATGTTTTTTGTTTCCGACCGGCCTCCGAGCCAAAAGCAGGACTTCTGGATGACGACCAGCCCCGATGGCAGCGATACCACCTGGACCGCACCGACCAACGTGCAGGAAATTAATTCCCCAGCCGACGATGGCGCGGCCTCTATCGCCGCCGACGGCCAGACCATTTATTTCGCTACCAATCGAAATTCCACCTCCATCGACGATGTCGATATTTGGCAAGCGACCCTGAATGGCACACACTGGGAGACGCCCCATAATCTCGGCGCCCCGATCAATACCTCGTTCTGGGAATCACAGCCCTCGATTTCCCCGGACGGGAAAAAGCTCTTCTTTTCATCCAACCGCCCGGGAAAAATTGGCGGCGATGGGGACAAGCGGAATACCGATATTTTCGTCAGCCATCAACTTCCCGATGGGCGCTGGAGCGACCCGGTGAACTTGGGGTCGAAGATCAATACACCGAACAAGGAATACACCCCATTCATGGCTACGGACGGCACGACGCTCTATTTCGCGTCCGACGATCCCCATCGCGATCCGAATAACCCGAGCCTGGGCGGCATCGATATTTATCAGTCCGAATGGAAGGGGCCGTCGGATACCGATTGGACCGACCCTGTCCGGCTTCCGGCGCCCATTAATTCTTCGGCGAATGATTTCTTCCTGACGGTCCCGGCGTCGGGCAAAATGCTTTTTTTCACGAGCGATCGAAAAGAACCTACGGCGAGTGGCGATCTTGATCTCTATGTTGCCATGAATCCGCCGGCGCCGAAATCCACGCTTGTCCTTCGCGGCCGCGCATTCGATGTGAATACGAACGCAAACCTCGCGGCGCACGTCATTATTACCGACGCCAGAACCAACGATACTGTCTACGATAAACTTTCCAACAGCGCAACCGGCGAATACCTCGCCGTGCTTTCGAGCGATGCGCAGGGTAACTTAGGCGGCCCATACCTCGTCAGCGCAACGGAGGCAAACCACTTCCCTTATCCTCCGACAAAAGAGGACATTCCGCTTCGTAGCGATACCTCGCGCATCATCACGCACGATATTCCAATGAACAATGAGACGCCGCCCATCGTCCATTGGGTAACGCAAACGCCACAACTCGTCACGGAAAAGCCGTCGCTCTTCCCGAATTTCAAGGGGGTCATCATTCGCGAGCAGCAGACGATCGAACTCTTCGCGCTCCTGCCGATGCTCTTTTACGATGCCGGCTCCGGCACACTGCCCACGAGGTATGTACTCTATACCAGCCCGGATCAGACGAATGGATTCACTGAGGACACGCTGACGAGTACGATGAACGCCTATTACAATTTCCTCAATATTATCGGGGAGCGCATGAGGAGTAATCCTTCAACGACGATCACGCTGACCGGCACGAACTCGCAGGATACTTCGGTCGAAATGTCGATCGATCTTTCTCGGCAACGCGCCGAATCCGTTAAGAAGTATCTCGTCGATATTTGGGGGATTCAGCCTACCCGAATCAATGTCGTCGCGCGAAAGCTGCCGGAAAATCCGACGCTGCCGACGACTCCGGAAGGTATCGCCGAGAACCGACGCGTCGAACTTGGCACCGATTCCTGGGATATTATTCATCCGGTACTTTATAAGACCATCGTCAAGCGCCCGGACGCGCCAACCGGCGGATTCAAGTTTGAGAATGGGTTGCGCGATGAGATCATTGCCAAGCGCGATCTCGTTATTTCCTATCAGGGCAAGCCGTGGAAAGATATTTCCGATCTCGGGCCGCTCAGTTCAACAACTTTCAGTGGATTTAACTGGCGCTCCGACGAGGGGAAATTACCCGAAGGCGAGGGCGATATGGACGTGCAACTGAAAGTTACCGATAAGACCGGCCGTGAAGTGCTTTCGAATGACGATAAAGTCAGCGTGAAGCAGTTCTCCGTAAAGAACGTCGTCGCCGAGCACCTGGCCGATAAAACCCGCGAGACCTATAACCTCATTCTTTTTACCTATAATAAATCCGACATGGGCAAGTGGAATCACAAGATTCTCGATACCTACGTCTATGACCGCATCCAGCCAAATTCCGATGTGTCGGTCAATGGATATACGGACATCTTAGGGACCGAGGATTACAACGCGAAGCTTTCGACGAACCGAGCCAATGCCGTCAAGACCGACATTGCAGGGCATATCAAAGGCCACGTGAATTCGCTCACGGCGCATGGATACGGAAAGACTCAGCCGCTCTATCCGAACGATCTTCCCGAAGGCCGCTATTATAACCGCACCGTGCAGGTGCTCGTCGAGACTCCGATCACTGCGGCTCCGTAGCGTTGCTGCCATAGCGAAGGAGCAAGAGATAAAAATTCCGCGGAGCGAAAGACTCTACGGTTTATTACCGCGTTCTTCGCTCCACGCGCCGTTTCAGTCGGGCGAAGTCAAGACGTGAAGTTTTTTGTTGACGAGCGCTCCACGCCATGCCCAAAAAAACTCCCTCTCCTCTTCACCGCAAGGCTTCCGTTCGCCGCGAGGGCCGGATGTTCTGGGACTGGCTCGGTCCCGGAATGGTTACCGGCGCCGCGGATGACGACCCCAGCGGCATTGCCACCTATTCGCAGGCCGGCGCGCAGCTCGGCCCCTCGATCCTCTGGACCATGCTGTTCACCTGGCCGCTCATGAGCGCGATCCAGATGATCAGCAGCCAAATTGGCCGCGTCACCGGCCGCGGCCTCGCCGCGAACATGCGAAAATTTTATGGGCGAAGGATCGCGCTCCCGCTCGTGGTGTTGTTGCTTGTCTCCAATATTTTCAATCTCGGCGCGGATATCAGCGCGATGGGTTCCGCGGCGCGGCTCATCTTTGGGGGGCCGGAGAAGGTGTTTGCGGTGTGCTTTACGATCGTCTCGGTCACGCTGCAGGTGTTTATCCCCTATCACCGTTACGCGAATGTGCTGAAGTGGCTGACTTTCGTGCTCTTCGCGTATGTGGGCGTGATATTCTTCGTTCGGGTGCCCGTCGCGCAAGTACTCGAAGGGACTTTTTTGCCACACCTCTCCTGGGATAAGGCGTACCTTACCACCTTCATCGCTGTTTTGGGAACCACGATCAGCCCGTATCTTTTTTTCTGGCAGTCGTCGCAGGAGGTCGAGGAAATACGGTCGCACCGGTCGCAGCATGCGCTGCTGTCGCATCCCGAGGAAGCGCCGCGCGCCCTGCGGTGGATTCGGCGCGATACGATGCTCGGCATGGGCTTCTCGAATCTCGTCGCATACTTCGTTATCCTGGCCACGGCGGCGACGCTCCACGCGCACGGCATTACCCAGATCGAAACGGCGGATCAGGCCGCGCAAGCACTTCGACCGCTCGCGGGAGAATATTGTTTCCTTCTATTCGCGATTGGTATTATAGGCACCGGCTTGCTCGCTGTTCCGGTGCTCGCGGGTTCGGCGGCATTTGCGGTGGGTGAGGCGCTCCGCTTTCGTACCGGACTGGAGCATAAGCCGTTCCATGCCAAGCGCTTTTATGGCGTCCTTATTGTTGCCATGCTGCTCGGTATTGCGCTGATTTACCTGAAGATGAATCCCATTCGCGCGCTCTTTTGGTCCGCGGTGATTAACGGAGTCATTTCGGCGCCGATCATGGTCGTTATCATGCTGATGGCCTCGCGCCAGCAGATCATGGGCGCTCATACGATCTCACGCATGTGGCGCTGGCTCGGATGGGCCGCAACGGCAGTCATGACGACTGCGGTCATCGTCTTTTTTGTGACGCTGTGATTCATTTATAGTGGGACGTTTTTCGCGAAGGATACTGTTTCTTCTAAAGATATTCTGTTCGAATTATGCTCAAGCGGGACGATGCCATTCGGCTTATTCGGTCTATTGCCCACCATTCGGGAGCTTCCGTGGCCGAGCGCGATAGTGCTTCCGGCAATTCCGCACAGGAACTCGCCATCGAAGTCCGTTTCGCTCCCGATCCCAAGCCGGAAGCGCCGGCTCCGAGGCAGGGTATGCGCCGCTATAAGGTGCTGCACATGGAGGACACGGATCGCACGGCGGATCTCGTCTTCTACTACCTGCGCGCGATTTACGATGTCGATAGTGAACCTACGGGCGAGGCTGCGCTGGCGCGCGCGCTCGAACACGAATATGATTATATCCTCCTGGACCTCGATCTCGGCAAGGGCATGAGCGCCTATGATTTCGCGGAGTTAATACGCGAGACCGAGCATTACGCCAGCGTTCCGATCATCGCGCTTGCCGCGTATCATTCCCGAAATGATGTCGAGCGATGCATGAAGGCCGGATGTACCGCGTTTCTTTCCAAGCCCTTTCTGAAAGAGGATCTGCTGCACCTGATGGAAGAACTCCGATCGAAAGTTCCAGCGGCAAAGTAAATCATCCGATCCAGGAAGGGATGGAACCGCCCCGCGCGGCCACCCGTTTTGCATCTCCTTATTTTGAAAGCTTAAGTTTAGGGACCGAGTCCCACGCACCGCGAACGCGCCCAACCGAGTCAGGTCCGGAAGGAAGCAGCTCTCAGCGAAGTTTACGGGTGACGTGGTAAGCTTGGTCCCTTTTTTATCGTACTGCTCTTGCCTTTAGGCCGTCCCGCCTATAGCCACTTGCGTCTTCTCGATCTCGCGGGGTGCCGATAATTCCGCGCGCCAGGTAATTTCGCAGCCGCTGCGGGCCAGCATGATGCTCACGCTACAATAGTTCGTTTGCGAAAGTTCGATCGCGCGTCTTAACTCTTGCTCCGTGGCGTCCGGGCTGACGAGGCGGATGTCCATCGCGATTTTCGTAAACACTTTCGGATGTTGCTCCGCGCGTTCGGCATCGAGATCGATGGTAAACTCCGTTACGATTCGGCGCTTCTTTTTGAGAATGGTCACAATATCCATCGCTGTGCAGGCCGCAGCAGCTTCGAGAACTATTTCCATCGGTCCGGCGGCGGAATCGAGGCCGCCGCCTTTCAGGCTGGTGTCGAAAATGGTTTCCTGGCCCTTCTCATTTGTGCCAACGAACCGGAGGGCGGTATCCCACCTCAGTGTTGCTTTCATCTTGTTTATTTTAGAGGCGTGACCTTCAGGTCACGGCGTGAGGAATCGCGATATGGTTTGCGCTTCGCTACCGTGACCTAAAGGCCACGGCTACACGGGATGCGCGAATAGGAGGTGTTTGCCAAGTTAAGAACGAATCGCGCTCCATTTTCATCCCGCCCTGACTCAGCCATACTCGGAAAGCGTGTTCATTTGGCACAGGTTTTTGGATGAACCATTGCTTTCAACTCATCTTACTTTCAGACACAAAACTCATCCATAACTTTTCATATCATGTTACCACGAATATCCGCCGTTCTTCTCGGCCTGATTATTAGTTCCACTGCCGCAAGCTCGGCATTTGCGCAATCGCTGCCCGATACGAGCGCCGCGGCGAAAGTAATGGATATTATGCCGCCCTGGCAATCCACCATGCCCGCGCTACTGCCGGAGCGGGATCTAAACTCCACGGTCAACGAGATTGGCGGCCTCTTCAATGATAATTCACAATATTATGGGCGCGCGCCAATTTGGCTGCCGCTCGTCAAAATCACGGTTACGAACGCGATGCTCTGGGCCATCGACCGCTACGTTTTTAATTACGATTTTTCGCACATCAGTTTGGCGAGCTGGAAAAATAATCTTAAAGAAGGCTGGACGTGGCGCGACACCGACCGCTTTGCCAACGATTTTTTCTTCCACCCCTATTCGGGCGGCGGCTACTTTATGGACGCGCGTTCGCTGGGCTATAATTATTGGGAATCAATCCCCTTCGCGGTGTTCGGCTCGGCGGAATGGAAATACTTTTGCGAAAACGATCAGCCATCCTATCCCGACCTCATCAATACTTCCGTCAATGGCCCCTTCGTTGGCGAAATCGCGTATCGGATCACGTCGAATATCTTAAACGACAGCAAAACGGGCTTGGACCGCGTTTGGAGAGAGGGCGTGGTGGGCTTGCTCAGTCCATCGCGATTTTTTTCGCGGCTGATTACGGGTAAGCTTTGGGAAGTCGCGCCGGAGCAAGAACTGGAGCGCGAACCGTGGGATGTTCAGCTTTCCGTGGGAGCGCATCGCGTCAATAATGGATCGACATTCTGGAGCGGACCGATCAAGGCCGGATTGAATCTCGCGGTAGAATATGGGGATCCCTTCGAAATCCGCGACCGAAAGCCGTTCGATCATTTCAAAATCTGGACAGAATTCACGAATGCCTACGAGCGAAAATACTTAGGCGAAGTAACAGGCTATGGGGAACTGTTTGCGGGCAATACCGAGTCCGGCAATTTTCAAATGATGTATGGTCTCTTCCAGCATTTCGATTATTTCGATAATCTCACATTCGAGTTAGGCGATGTCTCCTTCGGGCCGGGAATTATTACGAAACTCAAATTAACAGAGCATCATAACCTCTATTCCACTCTCCACGCGAGCTTCATTCCCTTCGGCGCAAATAATGCTAGCTTCTTTCCCAATCCGACCGCTGACCAGCGCGATTACAGTTATGGCGATGGCTTCGAGGGGATGACGGAAACGGGCGTTGATCTCGGCGACCATTTCCTCGATCTCTCTTTCATCGGCTACTACGTTTATTTCCATTCGTATTACGGGCAGATCGTCGATAACTCGATGCTGCTTCTAAAACCGCGGCTGGTAGTCCACTTCACGCCCAACTTTGGCGTCGGCCTCGAACAACAAATCTACCAGAGCGACCGGCTCCAGAGTTCGTTTGCATCCGCGAGCCTCCTTCGCACCGAGCAGCGCCTCTTCGTCCAATGGACGTGGAACGATTTTTCGAAGGAATAAAAAACCGGATTAAGCGCTTTAAAAATCAAACGAGGCGGCATTTCTGCCGCCTCGTTTTTTTAGGATAAAAAATCCTTTTGGCTTACCAGCGTTTTCCGCCGCCGCCACCGCCGCCGCGGTTTCCACCGCCGCCGCCATAGCCGCCACCACCGCCACGGCTTCCGCCGCCGCCACGGCTTCCGCCGCCGCCACCGGAACGCTGTTCCATCGGGCGCGCCTCGTTGACCGTGATCGTGCGTCCGCCGAGTTCGGCTTCGTGCAGTTCCGCGATCGCCTTCTTGGCGGCCTCGTCATCGTTCATCTCGACGAATCCGAAGCCTTTGCTGCGGCCGGAATCGCGATCGGTGATTACTTTCGCGCTGGCGATTTCGCCGTAGCTCGAAAAGATTTGCTGAAGTTGCGCATCGTCCGTTTGATACGGAAGACCGCCGACATATATTTTCGTCATCTGTTGATTATTTCTATGAAATGCAAGCATGATTGCTCATGCTTAGCACGATCGCTCGTTTTAATAGGATCGCTCGTGCTTAAAAAATGCTTTACGACTGCGCCCGGGAAATGTCATGAAAAGCAGGCAGGGAAGCGGGCGTGAAGGTCGAAGCCAAAACGCGAGAGCTGCTGGATGCAAAACCAAGAATCTCAGAAACACACGAAAGCTGTGAATGTACTGCGCATAATGCACCATTTCTGATGCCTCATGCCACATGATTCGCATCGTCGCCGATGCTCTCATGCTTTTTGAAGGTGCCCTTTCATGAGTCCCTCGAGCACCGCCTAACAGAGATTCGGAAAATAGGTTCAGGCATTCCGGGAGTTAATATTCATTTAATAAATTCCGGCGCAAACGCATTTGTTTTTCATTTTGGACATTCTTTCAGAAATTGGTGCTTTGTGTTTTTTGAATTGTCATTTAATGAATGCCCAACGGAATGCGCAAATGCATTCGTTTTTTCATAAACCGTCAAAATTCTTAATACTTTTCTTCCTTGCCGGGATACGTTTAATTTTCATTTTGGGCATTCCCTGAAAAGGATAGCTCCGTTTCGAAAATTTTTGCCTTTTTTCATCATTCATCATTGCCCTATGGAGCCTGCCCTGAACCCGCCGAAGGGTGCCTGTTACCGTACCCACAATATAACTCCTAAACTATAAAATTGTTGCGGCTAACCAGTAATTATTCCAAGATTTAATATTACGGGCACCTGTTTTCTGATGGATAAGCAGAGCTGCCAGTGCCGAAGGCACGAAAGGTAATAGCCGGTGACGTTAGTCACCGGGCCGATTATGAAGTGGCAATCGAGTGCCGAAGGCACGGCAGGTCGCTGAACGAGAGGTTTCGTCCCTTCGGGACTTTGGCGCGAAATGAAAGGTTTCCGGGGACTAACGTCCCCGGCTATTTCATTCCGTCCCTGCGGGACTATGGGGACCGGAAGCGAGCGGCAAACCCAGGTGCCGTCCTACAGCATGCTGAAGGAAATATTCTCAGCCAAGTGTGAAGTCCGGGGGGCGGACTTCGGCCCTGCGGGTATCTTATTTCAATCGTTCAAGGACGTCGTTCTTCGTGGTATTAAAGTGATCGGCAACAAGCTTTAGAATCGCATTTAACGTCCCCACACGAAGGGGAGAATGGAGTGGGACGGTAATATGATGCTCGCCGTTTTGTTTTGTAACCAATTGTACATGGCTCCCGGTTTGCCGGACGGGCGAATATCCAAATGCACTAAAGGCGCGAATAAGCTCGGCACCGGATAGATCGCGCGGTATTTTCATGCCGCGATAACTTCATCCCGGACAAAGTGCAGGTGAATGATCTTCGGTTTTTCACTCGGCTCGAAATGGCAATCCACGGCGTCGCGGATCATCTCATGCAACTCCGCCAACGTATCCGCTTCCGTTACGATGCCTTCTCCCAAAGCATGAGCCGTAAAACCGCCCTCCACGGCTTCTTCGACGACAAATGTAATTTCGTTCTTCATATTCAAATAGAGAATACAAAAGCGCGGCAAAAATCATTCGGCGCAGTGTGGCCCACCCCCATCGTGCGCGGATTATTTTAACTCCCAGCTGCCCGGCGGGGCGGCACAATCCGCGCGAACGTCGGAACTATGATTCGTGTGATTCTTTTGATTGAGACATGATTTTTAGGACCGAGCACTAAAATCATCGAGCCCATCACATGAATCACATAAATCATAGTTCAGACATCGGGTCGCAGTTATTTCGGAATAAATGCAACGCGCGCGACTCCCTTGCCTTCCCGCGTCGTGAGCACCGCGATATAAGAACCAGCGGGAAGGCCCGCTACATCGACGGGAACCTGAACCTCGCCCGGACCGGCAATGCCATTGAAATACATCGCCACCTTCACGCCGCGCTCATCGAATAATTTGAGCGAGATGTTCTCGCGTCGCGGAAGCGAGAAGGCAATGGTGGAAACGCCATTCGAGGGATTTGGGAAGATGGAAAGACTAAGAGATGCTGGCGCAATGGGCGAAGGGGTAACGGCGAGGGGGAGGCTGGTGAGGGATTCGGCGTAAATCTTTCCGCGCGGGGTAGAGCCAAGATTGGTTGCTACGTAAACCAAAGAATCGTCACTTGCAAAGGCATCGAAGTAGTATGCACTGATCGAGTCATTCAAAAGTTTTACAGCCGTTCCATCCATGAGATATAACCCATCGGAAGCGGCCGCAACAACACCCGGTCCTAATGGCCATAAGGATATTCGCGATGTTGCATCCAATACACCACTATTCGTCCAACTGGCACCTGTATCGATAGAAATGTAAACGGAATCACATGCCGCATAAACTTTGCCGGAAACAAATACCGCGGATCCCGGACCCGGACCGAGACCTGGAGGAATGTTCCCCCGCCAACTCCAGTCAATTCCTTCATCAATTGATGAATAAATACTGCCAGTCTGCATAAAAGCAAGCACCGTTTCGCCCACGGCAAGAATCGATTGCACAGTGCCACTATCAAGCGGGATGCCACTGTTTGCGGGAGTCCATGTCATGCCCCTGTCAAGGGAGCGAATAATACCTTCGGTAACCGTCGCCACAAAGAGTGCGGCAGTATCCTGCATTACTGAATTGACCAAGGGATCCGAAAGGCGATTCCATCCGGAATCATCCCATCGCCAAAGTCCACTATGCACGTCTCCCCCATCTACGTAAAGCGATCCGCCGGTAAGTTGCAATACCTCCGCTTCGCTATCGGCCAGATCGCTATGGCCTGTTGGCGCACTCCACGTCTGCCCTCGATCGGTCGATCTAAATACGCCGCGAAGTGTTGTTGCGAATAGAGTCGAATCAAAGCAGGCAATGTCGATCGCGCCGCCAATGATGCCGTCATTGGCATACGTCCACGATATTCCGTCAAGAGAAGTAAACACCCCCTCCACGGTCGCAGCATAGAAAACGCCATCGAAGAATTCGATGTCATGAGTGGTATAGATACGAGGATATCCTCCGGTGCTGCCGCTCGTGCCCGCTATGGTGATCCATGAACTTCCCCCATCAGTCGATCGGTATGCGCCGTAACCTCCGGCAGCAACAATTGAGAGTCCATTGACGGCGAATGTGGAAATGATACCTCGATTGGTATCGAGGCCGACGTTGGCAGGGTTAAGCCATGTCACGCCATTGTTCGTTGAAATATCTATTCGTCCCGTGCCGCCAACGAAAAGGTCTTTCCCGAAAAATTTAAGAGAAAGCGGATTGTGCCAATTGGGATAGCTTGTGGGCTGCCATGTCGTCCCATGGGAAGGCAGGGACCAGACAGTATCGGTCGCGATTCCCAAGATCGAGCCTCCGCCGATCGTGAAGTCGAAGAACACGCCATCATTCGGCGCCAGTGCTTGATGAAGCCATGTATGCCCTATATCCGTCGAGCGGTAAATTCCAGCTGTGGTGTCACTATTGGGCCCCGAAACCGCGACCACAACGTCATTTCCTTCTTGGAGCACACCAAGGATAGGATATACGGGTTCAGCATAATAATTTTGGTAAGAGACCTTCCTTGATACGACAAAAACCGTGTCCCAAGTTCTTGCGCTGTCGTCGGATCGACATATCTTCCAGTTAAGGGCTTTTCCGAACCCCATATCCAAGCCGAGTTCGCCGGGAACAATAGCGAGAAGAATTTCAGGATTGGAAGTTACATATTGCGTAATCTTCTGCACCTGTTGCCCTCGTAGCCCCATCAACTGCCATGTTTTCGCATGGTCCATCGTCCGGTAAACGCCATCGTTCGTTGCAGCATAAATCTCGCCACCGTTCGAGCCGGCTATCTCGCAAAAATCATTGACGCTGCCGGCGGAGGGGCCGGGAAGTTCGTGCCACTGCGCGGAAAGCATGACCGGAAAAAATGCGAGAAACAAAGCGAAGAACGATTTGGACGCAATTTTGCTCATAAAAAGAGTCTTTCGGTAAGAATAAATCTTTGAATTGATAGATGTCTACATTAAGAAGACTAACGAAACCTCAAAAGGTAACCGCAAAAATGAAAATAATTCGAATTTTGTAGCCGTGACCTTCAGGTCACGGTGTGTTTTCCATTTTGTGCGCTTCGCCACCGTGACCTAAAGGTCACGGCTACACGGACGATTACGAAGTCAAGGCGCGAGCATCACCGGCTGCGCGGATTGCCAGAGCAACTCTCCGGTCGTGGGGTCGGTAGCCGTCATGCGGAGGAAATAGGTTCCAGCAGCGGCTTTGAAGGCATTGGCATCGAGCGTTACGAACTGCGAACCGGCGGGAAGTAATTTATTCGCGATCGGAATGGCGACGGTGCGGCCCGTCACATCATAGACCACGAGATTGACGATGGCGCTCGTCGGGAGCGTCATGGGAACCGTCGTACTTTCGAAAAATGGATTCGGCTGGTTCGGGCCGAGCGACCAACCCTGCGCGCCCGATCCCTCACCTGCATTGACTTGCACCGCGTCATGCACGGTGCGGCTGCCATCGAGTGCCACTTCGACCAAACGATAATCATAGATCGCGGGCGGGACGCTACGGTCCACCCACGCATAATCATGCTCCGTGCTCGATGTTCCGGCTCCGCGCAGCGCGGATTCCGTTTGGTAACTCGCGATAGTCGCATACGCGCCTTCGTTGCCATTGGTTACCGGCGATCGCTCCAGTTCGAAGCCGGCATTGGAATGCTCGCTCGCGGTCTTCCAGGAAAGCTCGACCTCGCCGCGCGTGGGGCATGTGGCGGAGAAATTTTCCAGCTCTATGGGCAGCGAGCCATCGCGGAAGAGCACTTGCGCATAAATGTTCGCCTGATTCGTTCCGGCGCGATAGTCGGTCCAGGCCATGATCGCTCCATTCGTGCGCGGCGCGATCTCCACTTGCTTTGCCGTCGTGGTGCGATGGCAGATTGGCAGGCCCCAGGTGCTTCTCGTTTTGTACGATGGAAAGAATCGATTGCCTGATTTGTCCATCATTTGCGCATAGACGCAAGTATCCGGGCCGGAGCTAAACCGCGCATCGTTCCAGGCCGCGAGGAACGATGCGGAATCGATGGGGATCGCTTGAAATCCTACCTGTCCATGCGGCTGCTGCGTGAGAGGATAGACGGTTCCCGGACTCGGCAACTGGGTAATTCCATCGCCGAGCATGCGGATCATGGTGATATTCCAATCGTCCGCCGCTCCGGGCCACGCATATTCGAAGACGACGAGGATTCCGCGATTATCCGAGCCGATCGCAGTCGCGGAGTCATCCGAAAATATTTGCGGCCACATTTGATCGAATGGCATGTCGCCCGTCACCTCGATGGCCTGGCCCCAGACCTGGGTGGAATCGTAGGCATTGTTGCACCGAATCCTCGCCGCCATGATATTTTGCCCATTTCCGGTCACGCTGCTGACTTCCCAGGCCAGCATCAATTGCTTCTCATCGAGACGGATAGAGACGTGGCTGGAATTAGCCGAGAAGCAACTGCCGCACTCGGATCGATAGACCAGAAAGCCGTTAGCTCCCCAGTATAGGGATCCACCGGCACTCACATGATTGGCGCGGATTCCATAGGGAAGCGAAGCGCCATCTTCCCACGCAATGTAACATCCTCCGGCGCCGTCGCTTACGAGCGCGGGCAGCCGCTGAATTCCCGGGCCGGTATAAACTGCGGAGCCGGTCCTTCCTAAAGTGGCGCTGCCGCCGGAAAGACGGTTCATGTAAATATCGGGAGCATAGGTCGATGGGCTGGTAGGCCGGTCATCCGTCCAGGTAACGAAAGCGCCGCCCGCGCCGTCGGGGCAAATTACCGTGCCCGTCTGGTCGCCTCTGGAAGCACAAACCGCGATGCCCGTGTCGCTCGCGGCGAGCGTGCCATCGGAGCGTACGTGCTGGCCATAGAGATCGATGCCGTTCACGGTATTGCGCAAGTCTTCCCAAACGACATACGCACCGCCACTGCCATCGGAGGCAACGATCGGGTCTTCCTGTGTAGCATTCGTGCCCCTGGGAGTGCAGAGCCGGACACCGTTCGCGGTCCAGTGGGGCACGCCTTCCGCGTCGAGGCGCTGGGCATAGATATTCGAAGAGCCGTTGCGCGTATCCTGCCAGACGATAATCGCGCCATCGGAACCATCGGAGCAAATTTTAGGCGCGGTATGCTGGGAACCGCTAAGCGTGCAGACCGGCGTGTTCGTTGTGGAATCGGAAGCCCACTGCGCCTGGGCGGCGGAGGAAAGGATGAGGGATGAAATAAAAAGGAGGAAGACGGAGAGATTCGTAGCCGTGACCTTCAGAGCCTGCTCTGAGCTTGCCGAATGGTCACGGTATGTTTTCCAAGGGGTTACGCTTCGCCACCGTGACCTGAAGAGCCTGCCCTGAGCTTGTCGATGGGTCACGACTACAAATTGATGGAATTTCATCTACGTCCTTCGAAGTTAGCGCATTACGCCGTTAGTTCTTCTGGTATTCCGAGAGATGCTCGGCTACGAGCACCGCGCCGCCAGGATATTCGAGGCCCAATTCCTGATAGAGGTCCGCGAGGTTACGGGTGTTATAATCCCGGCGAGAAATCGTTTTGCCGGTTCGTGAGAGCCGGTTGAGTTCTTTAACTTTATCTTCCTGCGCCCGCTCGAAGCCATTCGTGATCGCGCGCTCCATTTTGTCTTTTAATGATTCGCCCATGCGTCGTCTGTTGTCTCTTTCTATTTTATTATATCTTGGGATGTGTTACCAAGTGGTTAAACGCGGAAGAGCTAACGAACGTTCGTGACGATATTCTATTAAACGTCATCAAAGCAGCGCGCGAAACCCGGCTTGCTCGAAATGGTGATCACGAGCAAGGGCATCACGAATGTTTCGATCGGTCATAATTGCGAAGGAAACACAATCGGTAAAGCTCCATTCCTTGTCCGCGGACCTAACGTATAATCTACCCGCCTCGTCAAGAAGCAATGGAGAAGTTGGAACGATCTCGACCAAGCTGGTGGATCGAAACGATGCAAAAATGTCAAACGCTTTTCTTCGCAATTCGATGGTATGATCGTGGAGATAGTTGAGGACTTCGACGATGACAAGCTCACTGGTCACGATGATCGCGTCGTGCAAAAAATCTTGGCCAACCGCTTTGGCGCGAACGTGTAAGGCATCGCGAGGCAAGAGCAAAGCAAGCCAATAGCCGGTATCCGCGAAGATGTACCGCATGATGATTAACTTCGTTTCGGAGAGCCGTAAAGATAATGGTCAACGTTTTTCGAAACATCGTTTGGAATTCCGTCAAATGTTTCCGGCGGAAGACGTTCCATTTCTTCCGCAATTTTTTGCATAAGTTCCGCCGCCGTTTCGCTCCGTTGCGTGGTTCGCCGCGCCGCCGGAACGCGCGGTATGCGCGGTGTTCGTTTCGATGATACTTTGGGTGCCATATTTGGGTAACACGCGGCTGGCGGCTTCCGTCCCGCCTGTCCGGGCACGTTTCCCTCCCCGCGCCGTTTGAAACGTGAAAATTTCATCGCTTTTCAAGCGGGGTCTATAAAAATGTCGTATATTTGAAAGTTCGATTCATGCTTATTCAGCTTTCCGTCATGGGATTAGCTTTCTTTAAGATCCCCCGCCGGTAACATACGGCATGGCGCCGCGCGTGCTTTATAAGCACCACGTCGAGAGCTTCTCACGTTTAGACGATTCGAGCATCGCAGTCGGCCATTGCCAGCAGCTTCTCGTTACGCATGATCTCGGAAAAACGTGGGAACTCCGAGGCGAGCTTCCAGAACGGAATATCATCAAGCAGATTGTTTGGATCGATTCCGAGCACGTGGTCGTAAACGCTTCCTTTACGGGCCATGGTAAAATTTTCTACAGTTGCGATGGCGGGAGAAGCTTTACACCATCTCTTAAGAATACCGCATCGAGCGAGTCAATCGTGTGGGACACGGCGAGCGAACGATTATACGCGATCGATAATACCCCCCGAATTTATACGTCGAGTAATTTCGGCCAGACCTTACAGCCAATTGGAAAGAAAATTCCCTATGCCGAACGCGATGTCTCCCATGTCTGCTCGCTGGCGTCCTTCATCGAACACGGTCGGCGAGATTTTTATGTGACAAAAGCCGATGCTGGGGAAATCTTCCGCACCGAAGATACCGGCAAGACCTGGCGGCGTGTTTTTTCAGATTCGAGCTTTCGCGATCGCGAAATTCCGAAGCTTGGGAGGCTTCACGATGGCCGCTTCTTCGCCGTTACAGCCTATGGCATGATCGATGTGCCGGGAACAGTGCTAATTGGTTCTCGCGAGGGAGACAATTGGAAAACCGTTCCTGCTTTAGAGGGATTGTGGGGTTTTGATGAGAATCCTTTGCGCCCGGGCTTCATCGTGGCTGGAGGCTTCAGCCTCGGACGTAATGCTGGCGATGCCGCCGTATTTTTCACGCCGGATTATGGCCGAGCGTGGTACAGGAAGCAAGTGCTCGGTGCCATCCTCGTCTGGCAAGTAGAATTTCTCAAGCCCGATTCGTGGCTTCTTGCCAGCGATAAGGGACTTTTACAATTAACCATTCACTAGAAGAGAACAATGAAGAACAAACTTTTCGCTATTTTCGTAACCGCCACGATGATTGCCATTTCGGGCCTTCTGAGGGCGCAAATTCTATGCCTGGTTAACCCATTGCCACTACCAGATTCGAACTATTTAGCTGTCGACTGCTTCGTGAGCACCACGTGCAGGCCTGACTTAAACGCAGGGGACCCGTGCGATCTAGACTCGCTGTGTATACAAATTCGCATTCGAAACATGTACCCAAGCAAAAAAATTACCTCAGTTGAATTTAGCGAGGGGGACGCCCTCGGAGCCCCCTACAAGGTGTGCAGCGCGAGTCAGCATGAGGATGGCCAAGACACGAGCGCGTGCCAGGACGTCGCATGGGGATTTGTGCCCGGTATCACTCCCAGTCAAGAATTTGTAAACCCGTGCTGGGTTGGTCAAGGCACATCGGATTGGTTTGTGAAGCCCAATGCAAATGGCCCTTGCCCCGGTGGCGCTGCGTTTGGGTGGTGGATTTATATCGACCTCTGCATGTTTCATGACTGCGATAAAATAACGTGGACCGTTCATTTTAGTGACGGAAGCTCCTGTGACATCAAACCATCACTAATGGGAATGGCATGCTGCACAGTCGGATGATGAAACACTCCTTGGCTCTTTTATTTCTTTTTGTCAGCACTTCAGCCTTCGCCCAGGGGGCGGCCCCGTTTTGGGAACCGCTTTCTGGGCCGCCCGGCCAGTTGAGCATGACCCTTTTATCGGATTCGTCTGCATTTGTAGAGCAGGATGGTGGAACTGTTTATGTCTTTGACACTGCTTCCGACCAATGGAAGCCATATGAAGGCCCAGAGAGCAAGCTGGTTTTCCAGACTCCACCGTGGAATCGTTTGATGTCCATTCCGGCGCGGAATTGGATTCTGTTTGTCTATGCAAGCAAGGCCGATACTGTTTTTTTTAGTCCAGATTCCGGCCGGCACTGGCGTGCGATTGGGCGCTTCGGAACTCATTCCGATCCTCACCCGATTCTATGGCTCTCCGCTTCGGCCACGCATGTTTTCCTCATCGACGATTCGAATACCCTGTATACTACGAGTGATACCTTCGCAACGATCGACACCCAACAGCTTCCCGACTTAGCCCGAT
>DASRZC010000121.1:0-19903 GCA_035686785.1 Kapaibacterium sp. (SeqCode) | reverse complement strand
GTGATCATGCAAAATCTATCAAATTGGCCAGAGAGATGCATCCAAGTTCGTTGCCTTCATCTGGATTTGTCGCTCTAAGGCAAGAAAATACCCCCAAATAAACCCGACCCACATAAGATCGGTTTTGGAATCGAAGACTGGGCCAAGAAAAGCGGCAAACAGGAGGAAGATAAGACAGCCGAAGCATCCTCTTGCAACAATTCGAGACCGTTCCGAAAGCGATTTATTTCCCGCTAACCTAAAGCCCTTATAGAGAAAGGTGAAGAATGGGACAAAGAAAAGCAATGCCCCGATTAGTCCCGTTTTAAAGATTATGTAGAGATAGCTGCTGTGGCTGAAACTCATCCAGGTATGATACCCCGAACCTATATCGAAGATGCGGAAAGAACCACCAAACCCATGGCCTAAGATCGGGGATTGCTTAATCGCAAGCCATTCTCCAGACCATTCCGCAAATCGTTCGCGAAGCGCAAGATCATGGCCAAGACTCTGAGTCGAGAGAAGTCGAAGAAAAAAGGCCTTGAGCATCAGCAAAAGTAGGGGTAATAAAAAGATAGTAACTGTCAAAGCAATAAATCCCACAAATCCAGCAGCGAGCATTCGTCGAGCGCCTCTTTTTCGCTCTTCCCATGTGCCAAGCCACATAACGATCATAGCGGCAAAGGGTGTAGCTAAATACGAATTCCTTGAAAAAGAAATAGCTAAGGCTATTGTCTCCACTAAAAGCAGCGCGATTGCCGCGCGAGCTTTCCATGGTTGCTGTCCCGCCATAAGATACGATACCAAAAGAACAATGATGAATGGCGCAAGCATGGTATCAAAAGTACCCCGTCCTATTTGGAATAGATAGAAAGCTTGGCCGATATTGCTTCTCAGTTGCAAAATATTTCCAATAACAATGAGGAATCCTGAGGTTAGAACGCCGGCAAAAATCCAATTCTCGGCTTTGGAGCCGGGGGTAATAAAGCGGACATACAAGACTGGCAATATCAAAAGTGGGAGCAAATTCAGCAACTCACGCAATGCAACCGTGGCCGGATTATTATTGAAAATAATTCCACCTATCGTCACAAAGACCGCCCATACGAAGAAAAGCATCAAGCTGAGCTGTCCGGCAGAGACACTTAAAGATCGCCATTCGAGGATTCGTATTTTAAAAATCCAGTAGCCAATAATTGCGGTGAGACCAAGGCCCAATATCATATCGAACATCGTTGGGGCGCTACCGATGGTATCCGCCTGGGGTCTCAATGTTATAATAACATTGATGACCATAAACCCAATAATAGAATATAACGGGTCTCGGAGGATAACCCACATCATCACAAGCCCGAGAATCGCGGCAATCGGTAGAAGTGAGTGCGTGATTAGGAACGACCACAGCAAACTTGCCGCAACGCCCCCACCGAGCAGCATTTGCGTCAATACGGTGAGGGGTTGCGAATTCGCTACACTCGCAGGCCCCGCCATCGCAGGCCGACGTCTTTGGAGCAATCTCATCTAAGGTTAGCTCAGGATTCGGTGTTGATCGCGGACGAAGTTCATTCGCATCCGCCGGATATTTGTCAGGATGATCACGCAGATGGCCATGATGATCGCCGTCCCCACCAATGCCGCCAACAGGATGATGGACCGGTGCGGCCCCGCCTTATGCACAGGCACGGTCGCCGAATCGAGCGTGACGAAGCCATACATGTTCCTCACTTCGTCGAGTTTTGCTTCTTCATATTCCGGCAGGAGGAAAGCTTTCAGCTTGCTTTGAATTTCGACTTCACGCATCAGGCGAAGATATTGCAGCGCCACGTCGGGCATGACGTTCGTCGGCACGAAAGAATTGGCTTTGATGTCCTGCCCGGCTTGCATTTCGCCCAGCTTGCCCGCAAGCTGATCCACCGTGTTCCGATAGACCGTTACTTCGCTCGAATTCGAGCCATAGAGCTGCTCGGCATTCTGCAACTGAATTTCTGCGGCATATTTTTGTGCTTCGAGTTCAGCGATTGTGGTAAGTTCCGCCTGCGCCTGCTGCGGCAATGCAAAGACTCCATATTTTTGCTGGAACGCTCCCAGCGCAGCCTCGGCGGAGTCCAGGTCTGCAACATTCTGCTCGTACCGCGCTTGTGAAGCGCTGATGTTATGCCTCGCCTCATCTTTAGCGAGCCGGCTATTGACATCGTTGATCGCGCCGACCACTGCATTCGTAACCTGAGCCGCACGCACGGCATTCGTATCCTGGAACGTAACGGTAAAGTTACCTTCCTCCGTCAACTCTCCATCCAGGTGCTTGTTAAAAACATCAATGGCATCGGGAAGGTTTTTAGACTTATAAACTGAGACGAAATTGAACTGTTGCACTATTTTCCCCATCAACTCACGGCTTCGCATGAGCGAAAGAGGCGTGTAGCTATCCTCGCCGCCGCCGCCATGCAGGTTGGTAAGCCCAATATCTTTCAAACTGCTGGCGATGCCAGAGGTGATATTATCAAGACCTCCTCCTTCATGTCGCGCGGGAAGAATTACCGCACTGGCACTGTAATAATTCGGCATGAACATGAAGGCATAAATGCCGGTCGCAATTGTGACGATGGCGGTCACCGTTACGATCAGCGCTTTGTGCTGAAAAATAATTGTAATATTCTCGACCCATGCCTTGCGCGCGGGAGTGAGTGGGGGCAGGTTCGATGGTTGCCCATCCTCATTGATTGCCGGAAGAGAATTTCCTCCGGCGGCAATAGTCGGTGCGGAAGGTTTTATTTCAGAAAGCGATGAACTCATTGAAAAATATTAGCTGGAGGAAAATAAAATGTTGGCTGATAGAAATAAAAGCTTTTAAAATAGCGCCCGCGCGCCCACGGCGATCAACGTCTCCGGCAGCGACTGCGGAGCGTAGGATACCGGAAGCCCGTTCAGGTCGAAACCGGGCGTGACGGGAGGTTGATTTAAGTAATTTACGCTCGACTTCGTTCCACGCGCGAAAATTGTGAGGCCACGCCAGGGTTCGAATTCAATGTCGAGCGTAAGGTTGAGAATATCGACCCTCCGCCCGTTCAAAATGTAGGTCTGGCTAAAACTTGAAGTTGAATCACCAGAAAAACTTACCCGATAATCCGCGCCGGCGTTATAAAGGACCTTGCCTGTCGAATCATAAACATTCTCACCTCGCTCGATAAGTTGTCCTTCGAATGCGATGATCCATTTTGCACTGGGAGCCCAACGTAGTTCGGTCCAATAGCTCATGGCATTGGGCCCGATCTGGGCGCCGAGGAGTGATTGCGAACTTGAGTAGGAGCCGACGCCGTCCCAGTGAGAATAGGTGTAAGGCTGGACTCGCATCCATTCCAGTTCCCAGTCCAGATCGGGAATTCCGAACGCTCCAGCCCACATGGCTCCAAGCTGATCTCCTCCTTTATTCGACCAATATCCGGTCCCGATGTTGTTTATCACAAGATCTTGGATAAACGCTTGACCACGTACTTCGATGCCTGGCACAATCTCCCAGCGCGCATGCGTTCCCAGAATGCCCAGGTTCTGATCCTGAGTGCCATCTAAGGCGTGCTTCACCGTCTCAAGAAACGAAAATGGATTCAAATACGCAAGATCGGGACGCGTGATAACCCGGATGTCGGTATATCCAAGTTCTAAATTTCTGCCAATCGCAAAGGTGAGGTCGTGAACAGCAAGATATTTTGTCGGATACGGAAGCTGGTCCGTGAGCGAATCCGGCACTAAAGACGCGAAAATCGATTGGTAACGAACAGCCCCAACGTGCGCACCAAGACTAAGAAAATCATAGGTTGGTACACTTTCAGCCGCCGATAGAAGAATATTATCGTTTTGATACCCTCCGCCGATTGCGACGGCTTCACGCGCAAGTTTCCCGGTGAACCAATCGTTGGTGTACGCAAGTTCGGCGGTCGTGAAATCGAAAAAATTAGAATAATACCGTAGATTGTTATTCCGGCTAAGAACCGGATCTTCAAGCGCAAGCTGTTTATTGCCAAGTGCCACGCCATTGGTGGTTTGCATAAAATATCCGACGTGACCGCTCAACGTTCCTGAAAATCTTCCACCGAGATTAAGGAGTTTGACGGATTCTGAAGAAGGGTCGGTCTGGCGCTGATACTCGGCGCTCCCAATCCCATCGACGAAAAGATCGGATTTCGTCGAGTCATCGTACCACTGATAAAGATATTTATCTTTATCGGTAAAAATTCCGCTGAAAAAAAGCGGCTCCGCATCTTTTGATGGAAACATCGTGACAGCATCGCGCGGCTCGTGGGCATAAGTTCGAAGATATTTTTTCACGAGCGCCCGTTCCGCATCCGAAAGATTTGCGGAATCCGCCTGATGCAAAAATTCCGCAACTTCGAATTCTGAAATCGGTAGCTGCGCTTCCGAATAGCCCTGGATCACGCCGCGCACCGAGAGATGCCGAAGGAACCCATACACGTCGTCGCCAAGCGGCACTTGCTCGACGCCTGTGTGAGGACTGCTGGTAAGCTGCTGCGATCGCGCGGTGAACGCAAAGAGAACCATGGCTATCCCGCAAGAAAGCTGCACTGCTTTTCGAGCACGTATGCGCGGCCGCACCTTCTTAGTGCTTAAAAAAGATGCCATAAAGCGTGAGGCCAAATCCAGCGATGCTAAGCGCGAGCGCCGTGATGGTCGCAGCGTTCTGCAAGGTGTAATTCTCCGGGAAATTCGGAGTCTTCGGAACGTAGACATAATCGCCCGGCTCGATCTTCGTATCGCCCGGATCCATCCATGCTTTGGAGCGGAGTTTTATCACCACGGTCCGCGATGGCGTTGCTCCGTTCGAATAGCCTCCGGCCTGTGCAATGTAATATTGCAGCGGCGCGCCGTCCCGATAATTGACATAGCCCGCGTTATTGACAAAACCATAGACGTAAACCGTCGTCGGTCGCGTCGGAATGTCGATCTCATCTCCATCTTTCAATGCCACGTCCACGCTATGATCGCCCTTAACGAACAGCTTCTCCATATCTACTTCGACCGTTGGCGGAAGATCCGCCATTTGCTTTTGAAAGTTTGAGGTATCCGACACTCCAAGATTTTCCAGTCGTGTTATCTGGGCTTCTTCCTCGGGAGTACCGGCGGTCAGCCGCTCATCATAGCCATGCCGGAGCAAAACGCCCGCAGCGGGATAGGCATCGGATGTCAGACCGCCAGCTTCGTGGACGACCTCGGAAAGCGTCGTTTCGCCACTGGTAATGGGATAGACACCCGGTTCCCGTACTTCCCCTCGGAGCACCACCACAGCGGCTTTATGCTCTTCCGGAAGGGAGCGGACGATGATGCGGTCGTTCGGCATCAGCGCGACATCCGGCTCCGTGTGCGCCTCGATCGCGGCAAGATCATAGTCTTGCGGAGGGTCGGCATCGCCATTGGGCGTGATGCGCGTAAGCTCCACATGGTGAATATCCGCATCGGCCGAGGGGCCGAACGCATACTGAATGGCCGCGGAGAGCGAATCGCCTGGCACAAATTCGAAATCGCCGGGCGATTGCACCGCACCATAGACTCCGAGCGAACCGGCGCGAAGATCGCGGAAGGGAACGACGATGACATCGCCCTCGCGGAGCGGCGGCGAAGCCTTCGGATCGTGCAGGGCATGGTAGCGAACCAGATCGACGCGCTCCGTCGTCCCATCCCCATGCGTGACCGTTATGTAGCGTTCGCTTGCCGGGACAACGTCGCGCATGCCAAAGACGGCCTGCAAACGCTCCTTGTCCGGTTTTTCCCGTAGCAGTTGCTGCTCGGTCGCGGCGTCGGGCTGAACTCGTAGTGAAGGATCGATCTTGTTGGCAATTTCAACCGCGACGTCCGCGCGCGTGGCGGCCGTAAGCGCATAGATGCTCGGCGAGGCTACATCCCCTTGCACCCGCACATAGACTTTGCGCGGCTGGTACAACGTAAGCGAAAGCAGCGGCGAATCGGTCTTCGATTTTCTCCCGGCGAACGATTCCGTAGCCTTTTGCATCACCTCGCCGCGCACTTCAGCGAATGTTTTGTTCCGCGTATCGAACGCGCCCAGATTCGTGATGAGCAGCATGTCGTCCGAGGAGACGACCGGATAGAAAGCTTCGCCGCTCGTCCAAAACCGGCATTCGAGCACGTCGCCGGGGCCCATGTGGTACTCCGCGGGGTCGATCGAACTCTCGAACGTCATCGACTCGGCGGAAGTTGGGGGAAGCGAAGGCTTCCCCGCGCCGAGCTGTGGTGTTAGCGGTTGTGGCGTGAGTGGCGCGGTGAATTGCGCGACCGCCGGCGAACTAAACGCCATGAGAGCGATTCCAGCCGCCAGAAGAAAAATGTAAATATATTTCAAAGTGATCGTTCCAAAATTTCTGCAATCCGCAGGGCGGCGTGGCCATCCCATAGTTCCGGAATGCGGTGCGCCTTCCATGTTCCACTGAACGCCCGATTCGAATATTCGAGCACCCGGTCCATATCCAGACCGAGCAGTTCGTTCGTGCCATCCTCCACGGTTACCGGGCGTTCCGTATTCTCACGCAAGGTGATGCACGGCACACCGAGCGCCGTGGTTTCCTCCTGAATTCCGCCGGAATCGGTCAGCACCAAGGCGGCCCGGTCCTGCAGCGCCAGAAAATCGAGATAGCCGACCGGTTCGATGAGCGCAAGGCATGGATTGCTCGAAATTCGGGCGGCGAAACCGAATTCCTCGATGCGCTTGCACGTCCGTGGGTGAACAGGAAATAAGATGCGCGATGTGAACGCCTGCATCCGCTCAAAAAGCTCCATGAAGCGCGATAATGAAGCGGAATCGTCGACATTGCTCGGGCGGTGCAGAGTGACCAGCGCATATTTTTTCGCTTCCAATCCATACTTCGTGGCGAGTTCCGGAAATCGGGATCGAGCTTTGGGTAAATATTTTTGCACCGAATCGATCATCGTATTCCCTACGAAGAATACTCTGTCTTTCGAAATTCCCTCGTGCTCGAGGTTTTTTAGGCCGCTCCGCTCGGTCACGAAGCAATATTGGGAGAATTCATCGGCGACGATGCGGTTAATCTCTTCTGGCATCCCCCGGTCGAATGATCGGAGGCCCGATTCGATATGGCCAAGCGGAATCCCCGCCTTGGCTGCCACGAGCGCGGTCGCGAGCGTGGAATTTACATCGCCCGCGACGAGCACGAGACCGGGCTGCTCCTCCGCCAGCAGTTTCTCCATTTCAATCATGACTTTCGCCGTTTGCTCGGCGTGCGTTCCAGAGCCGACCCCGAGAAAGCGGTCGGGCTTCGGCATATCGAGATCGCCGAAAAAAACGTCCGACATATTCGCATCGTAATGCTGACCGGTATGGACGAGGATGGTGGCGAATGTGCCCGTGGCACGCACCGCTTCGAGCACCGGCGCGACCTTCATAAAGTTCGGGCGCGCGCCAACGACAAAGAGAATTTTTTTGGGGGGCAAGGTAATAGCCGTCATTGCGAGGAGGTAATTACGAAGCGAAGCGGAGTAATTCCCGACGAAGCAATCTCACCGCCGGAGATTGCTTCGTCGCCCGAATCTCCCTCCGGTCGATTCGGGCTCCTCGCAATGACAATAATAATATCAGCGTAATCAGAAAATAATCAGCGTAATCCCGATTTATGGCCAGACCCCAAAAGAACGATTTTCTCTCGCAGCTTCGGATCGCTGATATGCTTCGTCGCATTCCGCGTATCGATCACGCACGAGACATTGCGGACGAGAAACTCGTAATCGTATTGCGTGTGATCGGTCGAGATGATAACGATGTCGGCGGATTTTATCGTCGCTTCATCGAATGGCTTCGCTGTAAAGTCCCGGCCTTTCACCCATAGGCGATCGACAAAGGGATCGGTGAAATCAATATTATGTGCGCCATCGTCGATCAGAAGTTCCATAATGCGAATGGCGGGCGAATGCCGCGTGTCATCGACATCGCGCTTGAAGGCCACGCCGATCATCAGTATCTTTGCGTCGCGCAAGCGGATGGGAAGTTCGGCAACGGCTTTAAATACCAGATCTTTCACATAAAACGGCATGGACTCGTTCGTCTCCGCCGCGAGCGTGATAAAATTCGTTTCGAAATCGTACGCTCGCGCCTGCCAGGAGAGATAAAATGGGTCGATCAAAATGCAATGCCCGCCAATGCCGGGGCCGGGATAAAACGGCATGTAGCCGAACGGCTTCGTCGCCGCCGCATCGACAACTTCCCACATATTGATGCCGCCCATCCGGTCGCACAGCTTCGCAAGCTCGTTGACCAGTGCGATGTTGACGGAGCGAAAAATATTTTCGAGCAGCTTTTCCATCTCCGCCACTTTCGGTCCGCTCACGGCGACGACATGCTCGATGATTTGCTGGTTCGCCAGCACCGCAAGCCGCGTGCAATTGGGTGTGACGCCACCGACGACAATGGGCGTGTTCGCCGTCGTCCATTTCTGGTTTCCGGGATCGATTCGCTCTGGCGAGAACGCGAGGAAAAAATCCTCGCCCACTTTTTTCCCGGTCGCTTCGAAAATGGGCAGCACGGAGCCTTCGGTCGTATTCGGGAACGTTGTCGATTTGAGGATCACGAGTTGCCCCTCGCGGAGAGAACCGGCAAGCGATTCCGCCGCACTCGTAATATAGGTAATGTCGGGATCTTTATTCGTGGTAAACGGGGTGGGAACGCAAATGTAGATGACATCCAAATCTCCGGCGTTCGCGTAATCGCTTTGCGCGCGGAAGGTACCATTCTTGACGGCTTCGCTCACGTGAGCGTCCGGAATATCCTGAATGTAGTTTTTCCCTTTTTGGAGCGAGGAAATTTTTGTCTTATCGAGATCGATGCCGACCGTCGCAAATCCCTTTTTCGCGAACTCGATCGCCAATGGCAGACCGACATACCCCAACCCGACGACACCAATTTTCGCCGTCCGATTCTTTAGCTTTGCTTCGAGCGCGGCAGCATGGCCCATCCCTCGCTCCCTCGGGACCGGCAATGCGTGGCTCATTTGATCATTCGTTTTTCCCATTATCTTGGGGCGGAGTACGGGGTTTGAGGAGATTCTGTTTCGAAAACCCCGCTAACGCCATCGCACGATGAAAGCTTCCCGGCGGCGGACCGGCCGCTGGTGTAGCGCGCATCGTCAACGATGCGCGCTACACCAGGCGTCGCCGTGGTGAGGCAACAAAGTTAGGCGTCAGGGCAAAACTTTCCGCAGCGTAGCGATGCCCTCCGCGATAGTCTCGCCGAGCATCTCCTTGCGATAGGGTCGCCGGTAGGAGAGATTATCGATGATCTTGCTTTGCTTGAGCAGACTGGTAGTGAGAACATCGGCATTTTCGCTCGTTGCGTTCCTAAGCACTGCCGGTCGAGGGCCGATGCCGCTGGCGGCAATAGTAATGTCATCATGAATGGTACGCCGCATTGCGACCGTGAGGTTTGTGAAATCCACGCTCGCGCGCGGGCGGTGCTTTTGAAAGAATATTTGCGGAGTAGTACGTTCGTTTTGAACGCCGCGCATCGGTATTACGATGCGGGTTACGATGTCTCGCTTCGAGATGGTGAGCGGGTTCAGCCCATCGCCGGTATAGAGTGCTTCAACCGGCTTCGGCGAATGATGAAGTATCTCCACATAAGCATCTAAGCAAATAAGCACGGGCGCGAGATCGGAAATGAAGACGGAATAGCATTGCTTCGCGCTGCCGGTGGCAATGCAAACTTCGGCACCGCATTTGAGGCACCCGCCAGCGGCTTCCTGCCAAAATTCCGATTGATCGTAATAGATGCAGCGGTTCTCGCAAAGAAGATTCCCGCCAACGGTCGCGCTGTTTCGAATCGGCGGTGACGCGATAGAAAGCGCGGCTTCCGCAAGAGCGGGGAACGTAGTTTGAATTATTGAATTCGATGCAAGCTCGGCGAGCGTGGTGGCGGCACCGATCGAAAGTTCTTCATCATTCATCGCAATGCCGCGAAGGTCGGTGATTTTAGAAAGGTCTATAATATGCTTCGCCGATTCCAAACCCAGCGATTGACGTACCATCAGGTCAGTGCCACCAGCAAGGTATGCGATGTTTTCGTTGGTGTGCGCGAGCACAGCCGCCTCTTCGACGTTCCAGGGGATAAAATAACTCATACTTTGACAACCCTCTTTTTCGTTAGTGAAGTCACTTTGCGACTTCCGTGATCGGCTTTGTTTTTCATGGCCATGAGCAAGCTTTCCGCCGTAATCGGTAATCGCGTCATTCGAACTCCGACGGCATCGAACACAGCGTTCGCGATAGCCGGAATCACCGGATGCAGCGCGCCTTCGCCGCATTCCTTCGCGCCGAATGGGCCTTCCGGATCGATCGATTCGATAATATGCGTATGAAATTCCGGAATATCGACGGAAGTTGGAATTCGGTAATCGAGAAAATTGGCATTGAGAAGCATACCATCATAGAACTCCATCGCCTCGCTCACGGCCTGCCCCATGCCCATGTGCCAGGAGCCTTCGAGTTGCCCTTCGACGGCAAGCGGGTTGAGCGCGCGGCCGCAATCGTGCCCGCCCCATAAATCGAGGACACGGAGCGCTCCCGTTTCCGTATTCACCTCGACTTCCGCGATCATTGCGCCGAAACTATATGATGGACTCAGTCCCGCACCAGCGCCTTTGAAATCGCCGCCAAGTTTTGGCGATAGATACCAGCCGCTCGTGGCGAGCGCGCCGCGATGTGCCGTGGCAATCGCGATAGCTTCGTCCCAGGATAAGTCGATGGTCTTATCCGCACTCTGAATGCGATCGCTACGAATGGCGAGGTTGACCGCGGGAGTCTCAGTGCGGCGCGCGACGGCTTCGAGGATCGTCTCGCGCATTTTCGTCGCCGCATTTTTTGCCGCGTTGCCGGCCATAAAAGTTACACGGCTCGAATAACTTCCCAGATCGACGGGCGTGAAACGCGTATCGGCAGCATGGACGAACGTCTTTTCGAGCGAGACGCCAAGTTCCTCCGCCACCACGAGCGCTAACATAGTATTCGAGCCTTGACCGATATCGCTTGCTCCGGAATAAATTACCACACGTCCATCGAAATCAACTTTGAGATGCACGACCGATTGCGGTAAATCGTTCCAAATGATCGGCAGCGCGCTGCCACTGATATAAAAGCTGCACGCCATGCCAATGCCGCGGCCGAACGGCAACTTGCCGTGCTTCTCATCCCATTGGGAATCTTTGCGCACCGTCTCGATTGCTTCGCGGAGACCATTACTCGTGATTCGGAACTGGCCGAGCGTCAGCGTATTCGATGGGAGCAGATTTTGGAGACGTAGATCGCACGGATCGATTCCGGCCTTGTGCGCGAGATCATCAATTACAGATTCCATCGCAAACCGTGGATTGACACCACCATGCCCGCGCATGGCGCCGCATGGCGGTTTATTCGTATAAACACGCCGGGAACGAAATCCGTATTCTTCAAGAGCATACGGCGCTTGAAGCAGAACGCCGTTGTAGTACGTCGTGACCACTCCGAAGCTGCCATACGCGCCGCCGTCAATCACAATATCGGCGTCGGCGCCGAGGAGTTTGCCGCTCCTATCCATCCGCGCAGTAAGCGAAAGATGCGTAGGATGCCGCCCGTGATTCGTCAGGAACACCTCCTCGCGTTTGAGCCGTGTGCGAACGGGCCGGCCCGTCTTCATGGCAAAGTATGACACAATAATTTCATGCGCGAAGGGATCCCCTTTGCCGCCGAAGCCACTTCCGACGAACGGCTTTATCACGCGCACTTTTTCTAATGGCAGGTGCAAAACCTTTGCGAGCGCGCGCTGCACGTAATGCGGCACCTGCGTTGCCGAGGTGAGCGTCAGGCCGTCGTAATCTTCCCAGGTAGCAAAGGCAGCATGTAGTTCGAGGAAAGCGTGGTTGATCCCGGGAAAATCGAACTCCATCGTGCTCGTCAACTCCCTCTTCCCCGGGGAGAGGAGCCGTTCGCCCAAGTGCATCTCTGCTTGCTTATGCAAATTGTATCCGTGCTTTGCGGAATGCGCATGAATGAGCGCAGCAGGCTCCGTTGGTTGCAGCGCTTCCTGCCATGTGAATGCCGTCGGCAGCGGCTTATACCGCATGACAATCTTTTTCACGGCCTCGCGCGCTTCTTTCTCCGTTTCTGCAGCCACGGCTGCAACGATTTCTCCGATGAAGCGCACTTTCTCGACCGCCATGGCCGTCTGGTCCTGTGAAATGGGAAGGACACCGAAGGTCTCCGTCAGATCGCGCCCGGTTGCGACCGCCCGCACGCCCGGCATTGCGAGCGCCGCGCTCGTGTCAATACTTTCGATGGTTGCGTGCGGCTCGGTCGATCGAAGAAACGCGCAGAAGAGCGCGTTGGGAACGAATATGTCATCCGTAAATTTCGCTTCACCAGTAACTTTCTTGCGGGAGTCGAGGAGCGGCCGGCGCTTGCCGATAATGTCGAAATCGCTAACACGGCTTTTCGTTCGTGGCGAATTACGCTCCGCGACCGTGACCTGAAGTGCCTGCCCTGAACTTGTCGAAGGGTCACGGCTACCAACCGCCTCAATCGCATCGATAATCTTCTGATAGCCAGTACAACGGCAGAGATTTCCAGAGATGGCTTCGGCAATTTCGGCGCGCGTGGGATGCAGATTTCGTTCCAACAGCGCGCAAGCGGTAAGCACGAGGCCGGGCGTACAGTAGCCGCATTGCAGCGCGCCGTATTCTACAAACGCTTGCTGCACGGGATGCAGCGTCCGGCCATCCGCGACGCCCTCGATGGTTAGAATCGTTGCATCCTGATATTTCAGTGCTGGTGTAATGCAACTCAGTGTGGGCTGGCCATTCACCAATACGGTACACGCGCCACAGCTTCCTTGTTCGCAGCCGAGTTTCGTTCCAGTGAGATGTGCCTTCCCTCTTAGAACATTGGCAAGAGTTTCCTCCTCTTCGACGAGGAAGCGTTGCTCGTGCCCGTTGATCGAAAGCTTGAGGGTCTGCATCACACACCCGCTCCTATGCTTTTACCGCCGTCAACATAAAGCACCTGGCCGGTCATAAATTGACATCTATCAGAAGCGAGGAAGGCCACGGCCTCGGCAACATCTTCGGGCTTGCCCATCGTGCGCGTGGGCTGCGCGTTAATAAGTTTTTGTTGAACGTCCGGCGGCAGTTTGCGCGCGAGCGGTGTATCTATCAGCCCGGGCGCCACGGCATTCACGCGCACGTTGTGCGGCCCGAGTTCTAACGCCAGCGAACGCGTCAGCCCCACGATGCCTGCTTTCGATGCCGCGTAATTCGTTTGTCCCGGATTCCCGAGCCACGCGCGCGACGTGATATTCACGATCGCCCCGGATTTTCGTTCCTTCATCACGATCGCCGCCTCGCGGCACATAAGCCATGTGCCTCGTAAATTCACGCGAATGACGGCATCGAATTCTTCCGGCGTCATCCTCCAGATAATATGATCGCGAATGATGCCGGCATTATTTATCACAATATCAATGTGGCCATACGTTTCGAGGATGTGCTCGAAGAGGTGATGCACTTCCGCCTCGTCCGCAATATCGCAGCGATGAAATACGGAATGATCCGCGCCAATCCGTTCCACGGTGGCTTCTCCAAGTTCGCGGTCCAAATCGGCAATGACCACAACGCACCCATCCCGAGCAAGTCGAAGCGCGATTGCTTCTCCGATGCCTTGCGCGCCGCCAGTTACGATCGCAACTTTGACAGTTTCAGCCACCATTTACCACCCCTTCCAGCAATTGCTTTTGCTCGACGCCTAATTCGCGGTCCGCGTCAATGAATTGATAATGAATGCGCTCCTTTTCTCCATCGCTCAGCATGTCTTCGGCGGCGACGAACAATTCATCATTTTCCGCGCTGATATGATCGACAAGATCGGAAGCATATTTGTCGAACGTGACGTAGGCGGTATTCCAGTCCATTCCATTCATTGCGGCTTCCGCAGTGGCAAGCGATTCCCGAAAGAGCGCATGGTGATCTTCGAGACTTCCGATCAGTGCCTCGATTCCCGGATTCGCCTCGACTAATATGGGAAAGAGAATCGCTTCCTCCTTTTGATGATGGTAACCATCGGCATACTCGCGAAAGAATAGAAGAAGCGCGCGAAGCTCCCCCGCTTGATTGGCGAGGTCGCGTGAACCGATAAAGTTCCTAAGACGATCGACGGCCAGCAGGATCGTCTCGTGTTCATTATAAAGCTGCTGCATTGCAGGGGAGATCATTTGCTTGAATAGATGACGTGTAGTGCCGGGAGTATACTCCCTGCGTTATACTGGATTTAGCGCCGTTCTTTACTTCGATTATTTTTGCGGCGATGCTCACGGCTATCTCCGCCGGACTCGATGCCGCGATTGGGATGCCGATCGGCATATCGATGCGGTCCAATGCTTCTTCGGTTGCCCACCCGCGCTCAAGAAACATATTGCGCGTCACGATGATCTTTCGCTTGCTGCCGATCATGCCGCAATACTGGAATGGTTGCCGAAGCGATAGCCGAAGGATTTCGCGATCGAGTGGGTGGCTGTGCGTCGCAATAACCGCGAACGTATTCGAGTCCCACTTGAGCGATGAAATTGCTTCGTCAGGCTCTTCATTGATGCAGCGCGTTTGCACCGAGTTGCGCGCGCCCTCATCTCGCCATCCGTTGAATATATTTTCACGGCCGTCGATTACCACAATTTCGAAATCCATAGACGCGAGAAGTGAGGCAAGCGCCTTCCCGACGTGCCCCGCGCCAAAGATAAAGCATTGCGGTGGGACTGGAATGGCTTCGACAAAAACATGCACAGTGCCGCCACAGCACATATTGTGGTCTAGCGTAAGACGGTGCTGGAAGAGCTTGCTTTCGCCGGAGGCAATGGCTTGCGCGGCCTCATCCAACACGGCAAATTCGAGCGCGCCTCCGCCAATCGTTCCAGATATTGAGCCGTCTTTTTGCACAAGCATTTGCGCTCCGGCCTTAAGTGGCGTGGAACCTTCGGTTTTCACGATCGTGCATAGAGCGCCGGGCTCCCGCCGCTCGCGCAAGGCTAAAATATCGTGAAGAAGGGCGTTTGTCATGCCGGAACTAATTCTTTTCCCGCACTTACCGATGGAAAATACCGCCGGTATTCCGCCGGTGTATTGACATTGACATCGAGAAGCGCGGCCCCTTCCATCGATTCGATTGGAACGAGTGTGCATGGGTATGGCTGCAATATCTCTCGAAGCGTGCTATCTATGGGAGGTACGCACTGCAATTGTGTCACGAGATGTGGCGAAAGCAGCAGCGGATGGCCCGCTCGTCCGAATATTTCTGGCGCGGAATATCCTTCCTTTTCATGACACGCGAGCATCGCTGAAATGACGGACTTTGTGACAAAGGGCCGATCGACATCCTGCAAAAAAATTCCGGATGCACCATCGGCATGGCGCAGCCCGCGAAAGACGGAAGCGAGCCGGTCGGCTTCGGGATCGTCATGGAATTCATGTCTGGTCTTTAGGCTGACATATCTCGGATGCGAGAGGTAATGAAGAATTCGAGGATCGTACCGTGCCATTTTGGCCCATACCACGGTCACGCGTTCAATGCCTGCGGCTCGATACACTGCAAGGATGCGATCGAGGAATGTCTCATGGGAAGAGAAATGCAGCAGGGCTTTCGGCGAACCCATTCGCCGCGAAACGCCACCCGCAAGGATCAGAACTTCAGCTGAGCGCAGTAACATTCGGGTAATCCTGCCCTACTATTGTGCCGACACTTTGCGATAATGGAAGTGCAATGGAAAGTTGCTCTGCACACACGTTTTGAAGCAGCAACCGATAAGAATTCTTATGCCGAGCCTTTCACCCGTTAAATTTCTTTATAGGAGGTAGTAAATTATATTAACTAACGTTCGTTAGTTTGCATGTGCTCCCTGATGCGAATTCCACGGATGCCGTGCATAAAGGGCATCTTCCGTTTGCTGCCCACGTCCGAAGGAGAGGTGGCAAAGCGCTTGTTTGCCACAGCCGGTAGTCCTGTGCCTTTCGATCTTAATAGCACGGCGCGGCAGTAATGCGACGAACACTGGAAGCTTTAATCTCGGAATGCGAGCGAATCGCATTCGATCTTCAATTCACTCACGCGAAAGAGTGGAAATGTGGTGCGCCGGAAGCATCGTCCACGATGCGTTTCCTCGCCGGTTATCTTCCGATCTACATTCCGCGCGAGGTCATTCATGCGATGGGCGGCATTCCAGTCGGCATCATGGGCACGGGCGACCGGATGCAAATCATCAAGGGCGATGCGTATTATCAATCCTATATTTGCCACTTGCCGCGCGGCGTGGTGGAACTTGCGCTCGCGGGTTCGCTGGCGGAGTTCGATGCTTTTATTTTCCCCTCGATCTGCGATGTGATTCGCAATTTGTCGGGCATGTTCCAGATTTTTCAGTCCGGCGCTTACATCAAGTATCTCGATCTTCCTCAAAATTTTATCTCCGAAATTGGCGGAACGTATTACCGTCAGGAATTAGAGAATACGATGGAAGGAATCCGGGCGCAGTGTGCGATTCCGCCTTTTGATGATCGTGATTGGAACGCACGCCTCAATCATTCCATCAGTCTTTATAACGAGAATCGCGCGCGCATCGAGCGCATAGTCGCGCTGAGGCAGGAATTTCCGTGGCGGCTATCAGCAGTCGAGTGGTATAGTATTCTTCGGAGCGGGCTGATGATGCCAGTCGAGGAGCATAATACGATTTTGCAAGAGCTCGAAAGCTTGCTTCAGCAGGAGCGTGGGCGAGAGTTGGACAACATTCGCGTTGTCATAAGCGGCGCGTTTTGCGAACAACCACCGATTGGCCTCATCAAGACCATCGAGATGGCCGGCTGCTATATCGTCGATGATGACTTCATGCTCGGCTCGCGATGGATCGAAGGCGACATCGTGGATGATGCCGATGATCCGCTCGGCGCGATTGTCGAGGCGTATCTCCGGCATTCGACATTTTCCGCCTCGCTGTATGAAGCAGCGCCGGCAAGCGGAACGAAGGTCGAACGTCTCGCGGAGCTTGTGCGAAAGCGCAATGCCGACGGCGTGATCTTCGCCTCCGCGAGTTTTTGCGATCCCGCCTTGCTCGATCGGCCCGAATTGCAGATTGGCCTCGAACGCGCTGGCATCCGAACCATCGGATTTCAATATAGTGAAAACACGGGACAGTTCAAGGTGATTAAAGAGGAGGTCGGCGCTTTCTCCGATTCGATCAAGCTTTTGGATACTGGTTCCATGAGCGACGCTTCCGATACTCACCAGTGGCTTCCCACCATACTCGAAGAGGTAACCGCGTAAATTATGGCCAATCCCATTCCTCCACCTTCGTTCCTGAAGGCGAAACCCGCCAAGCCGGCGGAAGTCGTGAAAGAGCGGAGCATGCTACTTCAAAAGCAGATGCTTGGCGATCTATTTCATGACCTCACGACTGCGAAGGGGACGGGCCGCAAAGTGGTCTATACCTTCGTTCCGGGCAATCTCTCGGAGCTGATTCTTGCCTTCGACATGCTACCCGTCTATCCCGAGATTAACGCGCTCCAGTGGGGGATGCGCAAAAAATCGGGTTCCCTAATTCGCGATGCGGAGAAGTATGGATATTCGGAAGATGTCTGCACGTATGTGAAGTGCGACGTGGGAATGTTCTTGAACGGCAATGTCGGCCCGACTGGCGAAAAGCTTCCGCCGCCCGATCTACTGCTATTAAGTTACACGGGTTGCTTCACATTTCTGAAATGGTTCGAAAATCTTCAGAAGATGTATCCCGGTGTGCCGACCGCGATGCTGCACACGCCCTACGCCGCCGATGGCTTCGTCACGGACGACATGGTGAAGTACATGGTGCGCCAGCTCGAAGACGAAGTGATCCCGAAAATGGAAATGGTCTCGGGCAAAAAGTTCAATCCCGAAAAGCTTTCGCGGCATCTCGGGTACGCTAAAGAGAGTGAAGATTGGATCGTCAAGGTTTTCGATCTTACAAAGCAGGTTCCATCACCCATCGATGCTTATTTCGCGGGCGTGTATTACATCGGCCCAATCAATGCGGGATTCCGCGGAGCCGAGAGTGCAGTGGAGTACTATCATCAACTTTATCTCGAAGTTGCCGAGCGGGCAAGACTGGGAAAGACACCGGTTACACCCGAAGGGGAATTGGAAGAAGAGCGCTTCCGCCTCGTGGTGGAAGGCCCTCCGAACTGGACGCACTTCCGCGAATTCTGGAAGCTCTTTTACGATATGGGAGCAGTTGTCGTAGCATCCTCCTATACGAAAGTTGGTGGTCTCTTCGATGAAGGATTTCGTCACGATCCCAAGAGGCCGCTCGAAAGCCTTGCGCGCTATTGCATGGGCTGCTATACGAATATCAGCCTTCCTGAGCGCATCAATTTTCTCGAGCGAAGCATTATGGAATACAAGGCCGATGGCTTCCTGATTAACTCGATCAAAAGTTGCAACTCCTTCTCCGCCGGTCAATTGCTCATCATGCGGGAATTGGAGCAGCGGTTGGGCGTGCCGGTATCCTTCATCGAATCGGATTTAGTCGATCCGCGATATTTCTCCTACGCGAATATCAAGAATCGCCTCGACAGCTTCTTCCAAATGATGGACCAGCGCAAGCGGGCCGGTGGCCGCCAGTTCCGGAGTGGTGCGGTTTCCGTGCCCGCCTCCCCGACGGTGCATCCTGCAGCGGGCAGTTCAACACTGCCAGTACTACCAATTTTGGAAAGGGAGGGCACGCTATGAGCAATTACTATCTTGGCATTGATTTAGGCTCGACGACTTCGAAGGCCGTCATCATCAATCAAGATGACGAAATCATCGGGCGCGGGATTACGAACACGCGTGCGAATTATGAAGTAGCCTCGGAGATCGCTCGGCTGGCCGCAATCTATAATGCGCGATTCTCACTTCTGAAACGCGTATTGCACTCAGAGTTGGAAGCGAATCCTGATTTAAGGCTCTATCTCGCCGACCTCGAAGACGCATTTCAATATCTCGAATTTCGCATTCGCGCCGACCGGCTTTATCGCCAGATGGTAAGTACCGCCGGAGCCTATTTTCCACTTGATCGGCAGCCGGCGATCCTTGCGGCGCTGGGGCGCATTTTCGAGAATGCTATTCCGGAAATAAAGCATCAATACCTGCATGGGCAGCTTGGAGTGAAGAACCAATTTTTCCGCGATATTTTTTTCGAGCAGTATAATCACGCGGTTGCGAAGCTCGATCCCGCATCGTCGGCGATGCTCTTCGAGCCTTTGATGACGACGTTCGATAAGAGCATCACGCCCGTCGAAAACGAAATTCTTCCGATGGATTTCGCCGCGCTCGTCCATGAAGCGATGGACATCCTGAAGGAGAAGTATGCCGGCTTCGAGGAACGGCGAGTCCCATCTGGTTTCACATTTGGCGAAGAACTAAATTTATTATCTGGCAACATCCGCGAAGTTTCTAAGACAATAAAGAAGCATATTGACCGGATTGCCGCGCAAGATATTGCGATTGCGAATATGGTCGGCACCGGCTATGGCCGCGCGCTGCTGCCATTCCCAAAAGAGTGTATTCGTTCCGAAATCCTTTGCCATGCGTTCGGCGCGCATATCGCGTTCCCACACACGCGGACTGTGCTCGATATTGGCGGGCAGGACACGAAGGCGATTCAAGTGGACGATCAGGGATTCGTTACCAGCTTCCAGATGAACGACCGCTGCGCGGCCGGCTGCGGGCGTTACCTCGGTTACATCGCGGACGAGCTTGGCATGACGCTGAGCGAACTCGGCGATACAGCAACGAAGGCTACGTGTGACGCGACGATCAGTTCGACCTGCACTGTTTTTGCAGGCGCAGAGCTCCGCGAATTGCAAAATCTTGGCGTGGC
>DASRZC010000120.1:0-24688 GCA_035686785.1 Kapaibacterium sp. (SeqCode) | reverse complement strand
GGCGTGCTCTTCCGTATCTCGATTCCACCGGAAGATTACGATCTCTTTACTGACATTGCCTGCCAGGTGCTCCGGCCCGATTCGAACGCGGTTTTCAACTCAGCCTTCGATTACAGCAAGAAGATCGTTCCGGTATTCTTCGACCATCATGAAAGTAGTGACACGTCCGCCGGCGGCGCTACCGATAAATACATTCTCTTTATTCGCGGAGCGATCGCGCTTCCAGACCGTCCGCATCCCTGGCATTTGCATATCGTCGAGCAGCGGTTCATGCAACACGGGACCTATCTTTCGGGCAGTCCCGCGCAACTTTCGCTTCCGCCCTTTCAATCACAATCGGTCGAATTGCAAGCCGATAATGTCGCACCCCAAGCGCCCAATGGCTACCGGCTATTCGGTTCGATCGACCTGCTGCACAACGACGATGAAGTCATACGAATACCAGTCCGCTGGTAAGTGACTAGTTCTGGAAGTAAGTTACCTCCAATGGAAGAATGCGAAGCTGTTATTTCGTCAATTTCAAAATTCCGTGAGGCGCGGAGGAACTCCAGGCATTCGTAAGGTTCAGCGTATCGTTATAGTCGATAAACTGCCGGAGGCGAGCCCAAAACACGATAAGCGTGGAAGGAGCATTGGGATGATTGCCCTGAATGGCAAAATCCGGTTCGAGCGTGATTTCAAGCCGGGCGCCGGGATCGTTCAGCGGACGAGGATAATATCCGCCGGGAAACGGATAGTCGAAATTCGTTGGATGGACATCCGAGCTATCCGTGTTCGTGAAGGTTCCATAAAAGAATTGATGCAGCGGATAAAAATTCGAATCGAGCACCCATAGGCCGAAACTCCATCCCTGCGGTGGAACAGGAAGATTGGAAACGCTTGAAATTGGAATGCCCTGGATGAAATCCATTAGATAGAATTCGGACTTCGCCTGGTTGGTATCGGGCGATTTAGTCGTGAAAGTCACTGATGCTTTGGCGTTCGAATAATCCCCTGCGCCACCGGCATTCGCCGCATTGATAAAAGCCGAATCGGTCACCGTGTCAAACGCGCCCGTCATAAGGATACTCGATGGATTGGCCGGAACCGCGGAAGGTTCGATAGAAACAAACGCCGACACGATCGAATCCGGCTCATGAGGGAGTTGAATAGTGCCAAGAAAATCGAGCGAGTTCACCCCGACGGTCCATTTCGTCAGCGGCTTGGCGTACCATGCTGTATCTCCGAGGCTTCGAAACCAGAGCACATAGCGAGCGCTCGATGTATCGAGCGGGCGAAGATTGGCTACGTTAAGCTGGTAATTGTAGGTTCCGGTTGGAAGTGGCGACGACTGGCCGGACTGCACGGGCGGCGTGCTGGAAGAGCAACCTGCAAAGGCAAACACAACCACGATAGCCATGAACATTGCATGACCATAACATTTCCTCAGACGACGATTTCCAAAATGCTCCAATTAGTTTGAGGACCGAATGCGAGTTTTGCCGGCGGCAGCCTTCCCACCCGGCGCTCGAAGGACCGATGGGGGCACATCGATGCTCATTCGCAGCAACGCGGCCGCGAGTGTCTTGCCTTGCGCATCCTGCTTGAGGCTGACCGTGCCTCCGCCGCCCAGCGTATTGTGGAGAAGAAAATTCAGTGCCCAAAGATTCGGGAGCTCGAACCGCTCGACCGGGCCAAAGCAAATTCCTTTGAAATGCTTTTTCACCGCGGCGCGCGTAACTTTTTCTTTGATGATCGGATAAAATCGCTCTTCGCGCGCGATCAGACCGATGTTTGCCGCGTCGCCTTTATCGCCGCTCCGGGCATGGCAAATGTCGAGAAGTTGGACTTTCATGAGTAACGAGTGGATGACTTATGACTAACGAGCGGTGTGCCGAACCTCGTTCCACTTATTGGATCCCATGCTACTGGTGTTTTTACGAACTCTTTTCTTGATTCGATCATGCTACTTCTTCATCGGCGTTATCCGTGTCACTAAATAATTACCATCGCCCCGGTCTTCGAGCGTGAAGGTGACGGAATCTCCAACGCTCGCGGCGCGAAGCAGCGCGGGGTCCGAGACGGGATATTCCATCGTCATCGCGTCCATGATGCCGGGAATGGTATTGTGGTCAAGCGTGACGGTTTTCGCGGCGGTGTCCGCTTTTAGCAGGACCGCCTTACCCTCGCCCTGCTTCATCGCCGCTGCGGCAGCTTGCGACGTATCGCCCGGTTGCACCTGCTCCTGCTTCGAGCAGGAAGTTAAAAGAGCAATACTTGCTATTGCAAGTACCGAAAGTATGTTCTTCACTTCTGTCATTGTTCTCACTTCGCCGAAATTGCTCCGGCATTCTGAACGATTGCTTTTGCTTCCGCCGTTTGACCATCCGATTCCAGTTGGATAAAATACATTCCTTCCGACACGCCGGGCACTTGCAGGGAAGCGGTTTGTACTCCCGAAGTGAAAGGTTGAACAGTATGGAAGCATTCGCGGCCAAGTTCATCTCGGACCATTATCCCGACATTTCCCGCTCGCGCAAGATCGAAGGTCACATTTATTCGCGCTACGTCACCCTCAACCGAAGCCGGATTTGGAATGACCGATATAATTTTGAGCGCCAGCCGATTTTCCATCAGGCCGCGCAGCTCGGGCGTGCCGCAGGTATCCATCTCGGTGAAGTGTACGCCGTCCGGCATCGCTATGGAAGAAAGCACACAATCTTCGTAATTCGCGGAAGTATCGTTGAAGCGAATGCCTGTCAATCCTATGTCGCAGGCGGTGCTATCGCTGACGGTAATATAAAAGGAGGTGATAACGAGCGGCGTCCCGGCGAGAACTGCCCCCGCAACATCATGGTGAATGCGAATTTGGAAATCGCCATCGGGCAAAGTACTCGTATCCAGAACGCTCCATCCCGTCGCGGGCGAGAAACTCCACGGCGTTAGCAAATCCCAATTCGCATGAAGCGTAATTGCCACGGTCGTCAGCTGCGTAGAGTCACCAATATCATCGAGGAGCTTCGCAACGACAGAAGTCAGGTTGTTTACGGTGCCGGAACATTGGTTGGAACCATCGGCTGCTTCGAGCGCGGTGCGCGCGGTTGGTACCGTGCCGATGACCGTACCCGAAAGATCGATGGTGCGAGCAAATCCCGCATTCCGAGCAGAGATCATTAGCTTGCTCTGCTCATCCCCGCTTTGATTCGGATCGAACGTAATTGTTACAAATTCGGAATCGCCGGGCGAAAGAATAACCGGAAGCGAAGAAATTCCCGGCAGCGAGAACTGGTCCTCTCCCAGATAGCGAATTAAAACGAGGGAGTCGATAATCAGCGAATCGCAGCCCGTATTTGCGATCCAAAATGTCTTCGAAACCGGCTCGCAGGGCCGCGTGGCAAAAACAGAATCTGGTACGGAAAGGGTGAGCGCGGGCGAACCCGGAAGCGCCGCATAGGTAAAGTTTATGCTGGTATCGATATTCTGCCCTTGCAAAGAAAGGAGCGTGCTCTCCAGCGAATCCCTGTTCGGCACGATCCGGAACGGAATGCGAATGGAACTATCCGGAGCGATGGTAAGCGGAAGGGAAACACCGGACAACAATCGAATTCCAGGATAACCGGTAAGCGTTGTATCCTTGATGATAACATTGTCACAGCCACGATTGGTCACCACAAGGAAAGAATCGAGCACGGAGCAGGGCGCGATCGAAGGCACGGAGAAATTGGAATTGCTTAACGAGAGCGCATGGCGGCCCGCGAGGGCAAAGCCCGTTAGTGCAATCGTATCGGCATAATTACTGTCGTTGCGGAAATCGTGCAGAGTCACGATGGCTTCATCGGAAGCAAGTCCAATTTGAATTGGCTGAAGCTGGAATTGCACACGAAGCGTATCGCCATATTGAAGCGCCGCTGGAAATATGGGACCGATAACGGAAAATCCCTGATTGCCCCCTATCGAAGCCGAAGTCGCAACGATGCTATCGCAGGAGAGATCGAGCAAAGCTCCGTCCTGTTCGCTCGAAAGGCACTCCGCGATAGAGTCATACGCGAGCGCCGGAGTAAGCAAAGTATCGCGAAAAGCCTGAACACCGGTACCGGAAATGGTTAGGACGGTATCGAACTGTATGCCATTCATATCGAGCGTGACGCGAAGCTGATCCGATTCCGTGCCCGCCAATGTGGGGCTGAAATGAACGAGAATGGAATCGACATCGTGTACCGCGCCCATCCCCGTGTCGATTGCCAGCATATCGGGCAATGATATGGGATCGAACGAAAACGGGCTGTTTGCACTGACCCAGGAAATCCGATCGATCGTAAGATCGCGGCAGAGCCCATTATGGAACGTAATCCACCGGGAAGCGGTCACGCATGGCACGCCGGCACTTCCGAGATCGAAAGCGCTATCGGCCAAATCGACATGGAGTGGAACATTGTAGAGTACTTGCGCGGTCAGTGTAATCGTGGTATCGATAATGGTCTGACCACTCACATATCGCAGATGCAGAAGCGTTTGGTCGGTACCCTTCGCTCCCGGAGTAATATGGACCGGCAGATTCATCTCACCCGCTGCCTTGATCGAGAATGGGAAGGTAAGCGCGCCCAAATGGAGGATGGAAGTATCGCTGAGCGTCGCGCTCAGGATGACGATCGAATCGCATGGCGTGGCCGAAATGGAGAATCCCGTATCGACGGGATGGCACGCATCGAGCACGGGAAGATCGAACTTGCTAAAAAGCGCTTCCGCGCCCTGCAGTATATTGAACGCGATGGAAATCGAATCGGTCGTTAAAATACCACCCGAAGTCAAGGTCGTTATTTTCAGGAACGTATGAAAAGAGCCATCCTGCCCTCCCGTGGCTATTACCGAGATAACGATGGAATCGCGCGGAGCAATTTTGATAGGCAGCTTGAGGGGAGATAGTTGGAACATCGGCGGATTGTCGATCGTAGCTCGGAACAAGGTCAATGTGTCGCAGGACAAATTGTGAATGACGATCGAAGTATCGCCCGTCATGCAGGCATACGGATTCGACATCACGAGCGAATCGACATGTGTTAAACTCGATGAGCTCTGGCCCGTGCCATAGAGATGGATGGTGGTATCGACGACCCGTCCGGCAAGATTGAATTCGAGCAGCAGCGTTCCCGTATCGTGAAGCGACGGACTCGGAGTATAAAGAATTCCGAGGCTATCCATCCCGCTGAATGCCTGTGGGAGCGAAATTGCACCCGTTGAAAATTCCACTCCACCGGTAAGAATCTGCGCCTTCGTCAGCACGGCGGTATCGCATCCCGCGCCATAATAAAAACGAAGCACCGAATCATAGGTCGCGCATCGAACGCCGGAAAAACTGATACTCATTTTTTCCAAACCGAGCACCGGATTGGTATTTGACGTGCCGTCGGGCGTGTACCACATATTGCCATTGAAATCACCCGCAAAGATGGCTTTCCCGATCGCATAGAAGCGAGTATCGCGGCTGTTCTTCGGGCCGCAGATGCTGGTCCAACTCTTCCCGGTGTCGCTCGAAAAATAACATCCATGATACTCCGTTTGCACAAAGAGCATTTTGGCAACGGTTCCCATGATACAGCCAGTAAGCGGAGGGCTAAAAGGGAACGTATATCTCACCGTCCAGGATGCACCACCGTCCGTGGATAAAAAAATGGATGAATCATAGTCCGTCGCGGCGACAAAGATGTTGGTTCCAGGAATGCCATGCGGCGCCCATGCTTCTTCGTCCAGACCGTTCGCGGCACTCCAAGTCGCCCCATCATTGGGGCTATAGAGTGATGTGGGATCATGAAAATTCCCAACCACCCCATTCAAACCACTAAAGGTCGCACCATTATGCGAGGCAGGAGCAAATGAATTCCAGGTAGCGCCGCTATTGGTCGATTGGACAGAGGGATCTCCCGTATAGCTCCAGCAAGGCGCAACAAGAATCCCGCTTGATGGTGAGTAGGCAATCGAAACGAATGCGCCGCCTTTATATATCGAATCCCAGGTCAACCCGCCATTCGTCGTCTTCCATATTTCGCCTGAAGAATCATCCGATCGTCGAGCGGAACACCAGCCCATCATCGTATTGCTGAATGCAAAATCGGTGATCTGCAATGACTTATTCGGTGTCAGCATTTGATTCCACTTCTGGCCATTATCCGTCGTCCGCCAAATGGCACCGCTTGCCAGCCCGGCAAAGCCAGTTGCCGCCGCGCCTTGTTGATCGAGAAAATACACGCTGGTGACTTCCACCCCGAAGCTTTTCACCACCTGCCATTGCGCGCGCGCCGGAGAAATCCGGAGCACGGAAATCGCCGCAAAGACGAAAACCAGCGGAATGAAGCATCGTGGGCGATGCGTGAAGCGAGTTCGAATAGCCATGACACCGTTTACCAGAGCGACACCGGGAACAGCCCTGATGTTACCATGATACTATACTAATTTTTCAGGGCGATAGTTCGGCTTTTCAGAGCGAAGATTCTGCTTCCGGGCGGGCTTGAAGTACCATCGTCCCGGCAATCCGGTCGTGTAGTGTCCGCCGCTTATTTCCGGCCAGGGCCAGGAAGAATCCCAAAAAACCGGTCATGACGGATAACACTTTAGCCCAGAAGCGAATCGATGCTTCGCGAAAGCTCAACCGCGCCTCATCCGACCGAAAGACCATAAGGCCCATCAGCCGCTTGCCTATCGTCCCCTGCTTTCGTGACGATTCCATGATCGCGAAATACAGCCACGAGACGAAAAACATTGACACGGCCCACGCGCCATACGCGCGTATAATATCTATTGAAAATGGGACATGGTGAGCCGTTTCATGCAGCGCCGTAATTCCAAGCACGTCCGATATCGGCTCGAACATCACTGCGCCAATCACGGCCAGGACAACCAAATCGATCGCCATCGCCGCCGCGCGTCGCCATATCGAGCCATATTGAAAGGTAAAGGAAAGCATAATGAAAAACCGACTAATCATGCAAGGGCAAAGCGAAGACCAAATCGATCGCATTTGGAATGAAGAATTGAGAATGAAAAGGGGTGTGGGCCGAAATGGTATTTCGGCCTCGACATAAAACAACCACGAGGGCGAAACACCATTTCGCCTCACACATGCAGCATTGGAAGAGAGAAACATTTCATTCCGCGCAGCGTTATGGATTAATTCCTTTTTAGTCTATTTAAGAGTCGTGAGACTTCGTCATCGAACGGGATTAGGATTTTTGCGGCGCGGTTTTTCCGTGCATGTGCTCTCCGCGCTCCTTTTTCTGGCCATCACCGCGCGTACCGGCAGCGATTTCTTCCATACGGAAGGCCCCGAAAATGCCGGCGCCACCATTTCGGCACCCTGCACTGCCTGTGAACTCGAGGCCACGACCGCGCTCGGTGCTCCGGATCCACCCGTTTTACCACCGCTTACCGTCCTTCAAGTTGAGGCTATTGTCCTCCCGGAAGCCTATCCATTTGCTCCGGTTATTCTCCACGCCCGAGGCCGCGCCCCGCCCTCTCTCTAAACTCCCTTTTTAACGCGATTCCTCAGCCGTGTGCCTCCAGGCTGCGGCCTACAGGGTTCACGAAGTAATCGTGGCCCGATTATTCGTATTTCTCACAAAAATTTTTGCACGTTATGTATTATTCTGATTTTTTTCGCCGGCACAAGCTGGCCCTCGTCGCATTTCTTTTTTTCCTGATTGCCACGGCAATCACGTTAATTTGTTCACGGCCGGCCTCGGCAAAGCCGGTAAAAACGGAGCCGCCGCAGGGCATCGATTTTTCCGTCCTTGTCTATGATGGCACCAACCAGCAGCCGCTCGATCTTGCGCGCGTAGCGCTTTATCGTGGAACCGCACTTGTTCGTGGACACGTGACCGATCTTGAAGGACATGCTCACTTTACAGACGTCATTCCCGGCACCTACCGGCTCGTCGTCCGCTCAGTTGGCTATAATGATTACGAAGACTCGACGCTCGTAATCGATGAATCACATACCTTCGATTCCATCACCCTTTTCGAAAGCGGGAAGGAAGTCACCGTCTCCGGATATCGCGAGCCGGCCATCACCACCGTCGATATGTCAACCGGTAACCAAATCTTCGAAGCAGAAACGTATCATGCTCCCCCCACGGCCCGCATGACGCAGCTTATACAAGAGAACTTGCTCGGCGCGGCGCGAGCGCCAACCGGTGAAGTCCACATTCGCGGGCAGCACGGGGAATTTACCTATTACGTCGACGGCGCGCCGGTGCCGCTGGGAGTATTCGGCGGGTTGAACGAAGTAATCGATCCCCAAGTCATCGAGCGAGCAACCTTCCTCGACGGAGGATGGCCGGCCGAGTATGGCGGGCAAATTGCGGGAGTCATCGATGTGCAAACGCGTGTCCCAACCGGAGCTTTCCATCTTGATGCTTCCACCTATGGAGGAACCTATGTACCGAGCGCACTCCCGAAAGACACGCTACTACCGGGCAATAACCGCTTGCTAAACATGAACGGCCAATCGCTTTCGATGAGCGATCACGAAGGCAAGTTTGGATGGTTCCTTTCCGGCTCCCGGCAGGAAACCGATCGACGTATCGACCCTCCAGTCCAGACGATCTTCCACGATCACGGCTTCGATTATTTCCTTTATGGCAAAGCCGATTACTTGCTTTCCGACAAGGACTATCTGACGCTCAATCTGAACTACGGCGTGACGCAAAACCAATTGCCGTTCGATTCCGTGGAAGTGGGCGGGCAGCAGGACGATAATCAAAATACCACCAATGCCTTCCAGACGCTCTCCTATTTCCGCACGATTTCCTCGGAAGCCGATCATGAGAGCAATTTGACGATTGCCGGCTTTGCGCGCGAAGGTGGTCTGAAATACAATGCAGGAGCCATCGATGTCCCCACATTTCAGTTCCTGAACGATTCGACCTTGTATAACCTCAGTGAGAACCGGAGTTTTACCACGCTCGGCGTTCGGACGAAGTACGACAATCGCCTGTCGCATCAATTCATGTATGCTGCCGGGTTCAATCTGAGCACGACCTCGGGAACGGAAAATTTCACGTCTGCCGATGCGGCGGGAGTGGCCGGCCCAACGGTGAATACGCCATTCTCGGGCCACGATATTGGCGCGTTTGTCGAATCCGAGATTCATCCCATGGAATGGACTCGGTTCGACCTCGGCGTTCGGTATGATGAACATACCGCGTTTGGCATTCCGGATGAATCGCAGATCAGCCCGCGCATCAAATGGAATTTCCTGATCGATGAGAACAACTATGCGTACCTCTACTATGGCAGGCTCTTTATGCCGAATAACATCGAAGGACTTCGCACCATCGAAGGTCAGGCCGATACGGGGGCAGTTGGAACATTGGCCGAGCGCGATAATTTTTACGAAGCCGTCTATACGCATAGCTTCGATTTTGGCCTTCGGAGCAAGCTCGATTACTTCCAGAAGGACGCGACACCAGGCGTGGATGATTTTACCGTGGGAAACAGCGCGGTAAAAACGCCAGTCAATATCGCTACGGTTCATACCAAAGGCGTTGAACTCGGACTCTCCTATAGTTCACCCCTTACACCGTTTTCCGGATATGTGAATACGTCTATTATTCATGCCTATGGCGTGGGAGCGGTAACAGGAGGTTATCTTACTCCTCTGGATGACGGGGCCGCCACCGATCTCGATCACGATCAACGGCTATCCGTCGTCGCCTCGCTCAATTACCAACCTTCCGACTGGTATGCGAATGTGGTCGGAATCTATGGCTCTGGACTCACAAATGGAAACCCAGAGGGTCTGCCGTATGCAACGAGCCTCTTCGATTTCAACCAAGCCGAGCACACCACCCCTTCGTGGATATTCAATATTGGTGGCGGATATACGTTTCACTTTTCCGGGGGCACAACGATTGCGCCTTCGCTCAATGTTGGCAACATCTTCGATAACGAGCACCTTCTCAAAGGCGCTTACTTCAGCGCCGCAAGCTGGGAAGAGCCGCGAAACGTAATTATGACGGTGAACGTACACCTATAATGCTGGATTGATTATGGGACCGATGGAACTAATGGGGCGTATAGGCTTTTGTAAATAATGTCATCTCATTAGTCCTATGGGTCACATAAGTCCCATGGCACAAGCAGAATGGAACAACCCGAAATTGCCGAACAGCACCACGTAGCCAAAGCCGACCTGATACGGATCGGCTTTGTCGCGCTCGCGGCACTTGCCGTGTGGCTGAGGGTGTGGGAGCCGTTTGCTAAGGTAAGCATTATCGGCATTCTTTCCACTGCAATCGGCGGCTGGCCGATTTGGAAAGAGGCGTTTGAAAATCTCCGCCAAAAGCGGATGACGATGGAACTTTCGATGACAATCGCGCTCGTGGCCGCGCTCGTCATCGGGCAGTTTTTCACCGCGCTCGTCATCATGTTTTTCGTGCTTGGCGCGGAAGTGCTCGAAGGGCTGACGGTCGGTCGAGGCAGAAATGCTATTAAAGATCTGATGAGCCTCATGCCGCGCGAGGCCGTTCTCCGAACAGCCGAAGGCGACCGAACCGTCCCCATCGAGCAGCTAAATCCGGGCGACGAGGTACTTATCAAACCGGGCGCGGCGTTGCCGGTCGATGGCGTCGTCGTTTCCGGAATTTCTTCCGTCGATCAATCGGCGATTACCGGCGAGTCGATTCCGGCGGAAAAATCCGAAGGTGCGCCGGTCTTCGCGGGCACGGTGAATCAGTCGGGCGCACTCGTCGTCCGCACGGAGAGCATTGGCCGCGATACCGCGTATGGAAAGATTGTCGAGACCGTCGAGCACGCGGAGCAGGTGCGCGCGCCGATCCAAAAGACGGCCGACCGCTTTGCCGGTTACCTCGTTTATTTCGCGCTGGCGTGCGCGGCCCTTACTTTTATCATCACGCACGATGCCCGTTCCACTATTTCCGTTATTATCGTTGCCGGCGCATGTGGTATTGCAGCCGGTACGCCGCTCGCGGTTTTGGGAGCCATTGGCCGCGCCGCGCGTCATGGTTCCATCATCAAGGGTGGAATTTATTTGGAAGCGCTTGGCAATATCGATACCGTCGTATTTGACAAAACCGGAACGCTGACAGAAGGCACGCCCCGCGTAACACATGTCTATCCCGCTTTTGGAAAATTTCCAGAAGAGGTAGTCGAAGCGGCAGCGATTTGTGAAAAAAATTCGGAGCATCCCCTCGCCGGCGCAGTGCTTTCTAAGGCCGCCGAATTGCACATCGCCGTAGTCACGCCCGATCACTTTCACTATGCGACGGGCCGTGGCGTCGCCTGCGCGGTGGGCGCGTCGAAGATCGTCGTTGGAAACAGACAATGGCTCGGAGAGAACGGTATCGTCGCCTCCACCGGCCACGAAGATGCGGATTCTACGGGCGCGCTCTATGTCGGCAAGGATGGTAACTTATTGGGAACGATCGACGTGAAAGATGTCGCGCGCCCCGAATCCCGTACCGCGATTCAGGCATTGCGCCGGATGGGCCTCAGAACCGTTCTCTTAACGGGAGACGCGGCTTCGGTAGCGAAGGAGTTGCAAAGCGAATTGGAGTTCGATGCCGTTCATGCCGAACTCCTTCCCAATCAAAAGGCGGAAGCTATAGCGCGAATGAGATCGGAAGGACGCAACATTGCGATGGTAGGCGATGGCATTAACGATGCGCCCGCGCTCATGCAAGCGAATGTCGGCGTGGCGATGGGATCGGGAACGGATGTGGCGAGAGAGAGCGCGGACGTCGTCCTCATCGGCAACGATCTCCTGAAGTTTGTCGAGACGGTGAAAATCGCACGCTGGTGCCGCACGATCATTCGAGAAAATTTCATCGGCACCTTGACGGTGGATGGTATCGGCGTCGGCCTTGCGGCATTCGGGATGCTCAGTCCCCTGCTTGCCGCGTTGATTCACGTGAGTTCGGAACTGATCTTTATATTGAATTCGACGCGGCTACTGCCTCCCAGAAGAAAAAACGTTTAAGCTCTCGGCTCGAAGCTCGACACATCTCGTAGCTTCTCCCACAACTCCTTCTCTTTCGCGGTCACCTGCTCGGGAATCCATCTTAAGATGGTACGACCATTGCGCCTTCGCTCTATGTTGGAAACAGTATCGATAACGAGCACTTGCTCAAGGCGCTTACTATAGCAACGCGAGTTGGGAGGAGCCATGAAACATTGTTTTAACAGTAGATGTGCATTTATAAAATGTGATGGGATGGAATGCATTCCATCCCATTCTGAACTCTGCGAAAATATTCGCTTATTTCAACGAATAGCTCGTCAGATAGTTTGTGGTGCCACCGCTAATGCTGGTTCCGAAAAGTCTGCCTTGCTCTGTAAAGTCTTGATACGTTACGAGCCCAATCGAGGGAGCATAGTGGAGAAGCACCGTGGCTGGGATCGTTCCTACCAGCATGGACTTCGCCTGCGACGTCAGCGTCGCTTTTTCGACGGAGAGTGAGTGCCCGCTTACAATATCGGTTCCGGTCCCTGAGCCCTGCACGCTACCCGAGATCGTGACCGTATCGACCACCAGCTTGCTGAATGTGGTGATATTCGCTGTTGTTTGCGACGCGAATGGGAACGTTACCCATTCCTGACCTGCATCGTATCCCGCGGCAGAAAAATCGACATAGATCGAAAGATCTCCATTCGACTCGTAGTATTGATAGAGCGTGTCCAAGTTGTTGTCGAACACATAGACTCCTGATTTTCCGGCAAGGGTTCGAGTGGTATCGACGAGTGTGTAGGTCACTAACTGTCCTGGCTTATTCGCCAGCGTGGTATCTTTCGTCGAAGCGCTGTCGGTGAACGTGGAACCCATTTTCGGTTTCACCACGGCCCGCTCAAGGCATTCGCGATGCTCAGGCATTGAGCACAATATAGCGAGGAGCGCCGGGAAGATCCGGGTTAACTTCTTCGGCGATCTCTTCCCGCTTTTTCGCATAGCGGCTGAGGATTCCAATGCCGCCATCCTCGAGCGGAATAACGACCAGGACGAACCAGCCATCGAACGGGGTTCCGGAAGAAGCCGTAGCGACATACCGCACCAGCGCGTCCGCAACCATGCGCGTTTCCATCACCATGCTATAGAGTTGCTCGATTTGTGTGCCTTCATAGGCGCGCTCGAAATAGAGGGACCTCCCGATCAAATCCTTCGATTCGACGTGGGAACGGTTCAGAAATATATCATTGACAAATGTAACAACCAAATGACGATTACACACCGCATAGGCCGTATCCGTGAATAGCGTGGAGACCGATGGATCATCGCGCATGATCGTCTGCACAAGGGAAAGAAGGTCGTCGCGGTCAGCCTGACTCGTCATCCGGTAGAGCGAGGTTAGTGCGCTCTCGACGAGTTCCGCTCGCCTGGAAGGCGCGAGATGAAGCACGTCTTCGCGCGAAGCCGCCTTCGAGAAGTGTATTAATTCGCTGCGTTTAATCGTTGCCACGATAGTAAGACTTACTAAACGGTGTGAAGTGGTAAAAGCACTATGCAGGATTGAGCAAGGCCATCAAAAATGCGAGGATGCGGCAAAGGTCAAAAAACATCCCCCCACGAAGAAGACCTGATAACGCCGGGAGGAAGAATTTGGTGCTTCAAATCTTTCCATACGAATTTATCCCATCAAAACAAACTGTTTTCCAGCCATTTGACGGACGATCGACTTGAATTCCAGCGTCAGGAGCTGGACGAGAATATCCTGCACATCCAAGCCCGCGCGCTCGGCGAGTGCATCGACTTGCAGCGGTCCGCCGGCGGCTTCCAGCACATCGATGATCCTCGCCTCGAAGATGGAAAGCCCCGCGCGGTCCACCGGCTTCGGCTGTTTTGCCGCTGTCTCACCCGCCCAGCCTAAATCCTGAAGTACCTGCGCCCCACTTGATGCCAGCCGCGCGCGGCTCTCGCGAATGAGGTGATTCGGGCCGCTCGATGAACTCCGATATATATCGCCGGGCACAGCGAACACATCGCGGCTCTCATCGAGCGCGAGCGAGGCCGTAATCATCGAGCCGCCCTGCACTTCGCTCTCGACCACAACGGTTGCGCGCGCCAACCCACTTACAATTCTATTGCGCCACGGAAAATTCCTCGCGTCCGGTTTCGCGCCCAGCGGCAATTCCGAAACGATCGCGCCCCGATCGCTCGCGACAAGTTCTTCTGAAAATGATTTATTCGAATAAGGATAAATTACATCCACCCCGGAGCCGAGCACCGCGATCGTCTTGCCGCCGGCTTCGTAAGCCGCCTGGTGTGCCGCCGTGTCGATTCCCTTTGCGAACCCACTGACAATCACCACCTGCTCGCGGATAAGTTCCTCAGCGAATTCCTTCGCGGCGCGCCGGCCGTAATCGCTCGTTTTCCGCGAACCGACAATGGCGATCATCCGCTCCTCGCGGAGCAACGCGGCATTTCCATTGACGAAAAGCAACGGCGGCGGAGAATAGGTAGCCTTGAGATCGCTCGGATAACCTTCATCGAAGTAGGTAACGATTGAAGTACGCTCGGGCAGCCGTTCGATCTGTGCCGCAGCTTCTTTAATCGCTTCGCCACGATCCGAAATGAGGACTTCGGCTGTACCTTTGCCAAAGCCGGGAACGTTCATCACATCGCGCATCGGAGCGTTGAAAGCAGCCTCCGCACTCTTGAAATATTCCATCAGCGCGACGAGCCTGCGCGAACCGATGCCGCTCGTAAAATGGAGCGCGAGGTAATAGGTGAGTTCCGTCGTTTCCAAATGGGACGAATTTATTGGCCGGTAAATGTTGCGGTTCGCTTCTCGAGAAATGCCGAAGTGCCTTCGCGAAAATCGCGCGTCTCGATCAGCCTTCCAAAAAGATTCGCTTCCTGTTCGAATCCATTCTCCAAGTCGCCATCGGCGGAATAAATCGCCTCGATCGCCGCGCGAATGGCAAGCGGCGCTTTCGAGGCGATCGCCGTTGCAATTTCGCGAGCAGTTTCGAGAAGCTTATCTTGAGACACCACCCGCGAAACGATTCCCGCCGAATATGCTTCGCGCGCGTCGATCGTGCGGCCCGTGAGGATGAGGTCGGCCGCATAGGTCCGGCCCGCAATGCGCGTCAGCCGCTGCGTTCCTCCGTAGCCTGGAATGATTCCCAAGCTCACTTCCGGCTGAGCGAACTTCGCGTTCTCCGAGCAAATCCGGAGATGGCAGGCAAGCGCCAGTTCGCAGCCCCCGCCCAGCGCAAATCCGTTTACAGCGGCGATAAACGGCATCGGCGAAGACTCGATAAGTGCAAAGATGTATTGGCCGCTCCGCGAAAAATCCACGCCATGTTCGGTATTCATGAGCGCGGCCAGTTCGCCAATATCCGCTCCGGCGGCGAACGCTTTTTCTCCTGCGCCCGTCAAAATAACAGCGTGAATATCTTCGTTCTCCCGAAGCTCGGCTACAGCGGCGCGGAGATCGTCCAGCACTTGCGCATTCAAAGCGTTCAGTTTCTCGGGGCGATTAATCGTCACTTCTGCAACCGGCCCGGAAATAGCGACCAAAAGAGTTTTAAATTCGTTTTGCACGGAATCGGATTTTCGACGGTCAGGCTTGGTGATGGTCCATGCTCGAAATAGCGGCAAGTTGCTCTTCGAGTTTCTTTACACGTTCGATGAGCTCGGGCAGGGAACGCATCGCCCCTTCAAGCTTCAATAATTCACGGCCATTACGTGCTGGCGAGCCCATGTAAAGTCCTGCCTTTGTAATGGATTTCGATACCCCCGACTGCGCGCCAACGATTACCTGACTCGTTGTTTCAATATGCCCGGTAAACCCAGCCTGCCCACCGACAATGTTTTGCCGCCCCAATGTCGTCGAGCCGGCGATGCCGGATTGCGCGGCCATCACGGTATTCTCGCCAATCTCGACATTGTGCGCAATCTGTACGAGGTTATCGAGCTTCACACCACGGCGCACGCGCGTTTCGGCCACGGTCGCGCGGTCGATCGTCGTGTTCGCGCCGATTTCCACGTCGTCTTCCAGAACGACGATCCCGATCTGCGGAATTTTCCGGTAACTGCCATCGCCCATGGGCACATAGCCAAAGCCATCGAAGCCAATGACGCTGCCCGCGCCGACCACCACGCGGTCGCCGAGTTGCATGCGATCGTAGATGACGACGCTCGGATGGATTTCGCAATCGGAGCCGATGGTGGCATCCGCGCCAACATGCGCGGCGTGCCGGATTATGGTATTCGCGCCAATGCTTGCGCGCGCGCCGATAAAAACATGCGCACCAATGTGGGCATCCGGATGAATCTTCGCCGTTGCATCCACGACGGCACTCGGATGAACGCCGCGCGATGGCCGCTCCTTCTTCGGACTGAATATTTCAAGCGCGCGAGCAAAGCCTTCGTAGGGATTACTTACCCGCAAGAGCGCCGGCCCCTCGCCCATCCCATACGGCGCATTCAGGTATTCGCTTACAATGACAGCCGTAGCTTTGGTATTCGAAAGGAACCGCTCATAGAGCGGATTGCCGATAAACGTGACGGCGCCCGGAATGCCATCCTCGATTCCGGTCGCGCAAATAATTTCTTCATCCCCGCGCGCCTTTTCGATTTTGAGCGCCCCGACTTTCTCCGCTAATGCTTGGATGTTCATAGTCCCTGATACAAACCATCATTGCGGTAAAGGACATTCCACTAAAAATTAAAAGCCGCTACCAAGGGGTGACATGGCCAATAGCTGTAGCCTGCACTCAGCTTGACTGGGGGTGGAGCAACTTTAGGGACGACACAGCCACTCGCTTTGTTCAGCGGATACCTTGAGCGAATCAAAAAACATTTCGACCCGTCTGTAAGGTTTTGTCCGGTTCAGCTGTGTTAACTGAGTAACAGCAGAATTACATGGAGGAAGCCATTCGAAATCTCGAATCCGTAGCCCAGCGCGGGGCTCCGCATTTGTTCACGTCAGAGAAACCAACGGCGCGCTCGGTCTTACGTTCAAGCTTGCGCGATCACGCTTTCGGGAAAGATAGTGCGGCTGAGACTTTCCATCAGTTTTTGATGGGTGACAACGATGCCTTCGAGCGTCTCTTCGAACAATATAATGCTCGCTTATTCCGGTACTGCTTTAAACTCGTCAAAGACCGCGCGGCGGCAGAGGACCTTACCGAAGACATGTGGCTCAAACTCATCGAAAAGCGTTCCATGCTTACCGAAAAAGAAAATGTCCTTGCCTTTTTGTACCGGGTCCTTCGAAATCTTGCCATCAACTACCTTGGCAGCGGACGGGTACGAAATGAGGTAGCGATAGAACATGCGAACGAAGAAGCGGAGCGAGAGTCGCGAACGGACTTGGCGGACGCAGTTCTTGAATGTATCGAGCATCTGGCACCCGAATCCAAAGAGCTCGTGATTCTTCATTACTACTCTGGATTCAGTTTCAAAGAAATCGCTGCGGCATGGCAGATGGAACCAGAGGCCATCTGGACACGAGCAAGCCGGGCGAGGCAGCAGCTAAAATCACTCCTGGAATCGAGACAAAAATTAGATTAGGAACACGATCCATGATGAACTCAATCAACATAGAGCGAATATTGGAAGAGGCAATCCGCCTCGATCTTTCTCGCTTCCCAGCGCCCGCTCTCGTCCCATCCCTAAAGTTGCGCGATGCGCTTGCGGCTTCGCAGCCGAACCTGTCACTTGCTTCGGCAAACAGTACGAATAGTTCATCGAGGATTTGGAGGTTAACCTTGCTCACTGCACTACTGGTCGTGGGTGCAACCGCAGTCTATTTTGCTCCAAAATTTTTATCCAAGACCGCTCACTTGGCTCCTGCACCTCAGGTGGCCAGGAACCTCTTGGAGCCTTCAGCGACGCGATCGCCAAATCCTCCGCCGTCAGAACAATCGAAGCTTATCACCCACAAACAAGAGCAGCCCCAATGGGATGGACGTTGGCTCACTGCATCCAGCAAAGGCTTCGATCATCGCTACTGGTTTACAACGGCCGCGGTGAATGGAAAGCTCTATGCAATCGGTGGAACCGATGGCCGCATGCTCGACACGACGGTTCAAATGTACGATACGAAGACCGATCGCTGGACCACCCTTCAGACGACCGGCGTGTTTACACCCCGGGCAGCACTGACCTCGTGTGTCGTGAATGGCAAAATCTATGTGATGGGCGGCAGCAAAGGGCCTGAATGGCCGCAAAATCTCACTAACGCTCTGGAAGTTTTCGATCCCGCGACCAACACATGGACGACTCCAAAAACTACGGGCACGTTCACTCCACGGTGCGTCCTGTCCTCGGCCGTCATCAATGGCAAGATCTATGTGGTGGGCGGATTCGACTGCCGGCACGATCTGTCAACACTCGAAGTCTTCGACCCGGGAACCAGTGCGTGGACAACTCCGGTAACCACGGGGCATTTCGATCCGCGTGGTGCGTTTCAGGCCGTGGTTTTTCATAAAAAATTGTATGTGGTCGATGGCATGAAAGATGGGACAGCGCCCACGACCGTGCAGGTATTCGATCCCGTCCACAATCATTGGGATACCGTCCGCTCAAGTGGTAGGGCCGCGCCGCGATGCGACCATGCATGCGGCGAAATCGGCGGGAAGATCTACGTTATGGGTGGGGCGGCAGATGCCAGGACGCCACCACTGACGCAAGACGCATTTCAAGTCTTCGATCCTGCAACCGGTGAGTGGAGAGTTCCGCGGACGCGCGGCACGTTCACGTCGCGCGCCTATGTCTCTTCCGTCGTTGCAAACGGGAAGCTGTATGTACTCGGAGGCCTCAATTCCACCGGTAGTGTTGTCAGTACCAATGAAGTTTTTGAACCAACACCTCGGGGTCTGACCGCCCCGAACGATTAGTCCGAATGAACATCACTCGGGTTTTTCTAAAATCACTTTTCAAATCGTTGAACGTATGAAGACTTTAGTTACAGTTTCGCTTCTTTCTTTTCTCACGTTAGCCGGAGTTCAACCTCAGGCGTCAATGGCTCAGGACATCGCGGGCACGTGGAGCACCGCTTCCTCCGCCGGATTCAATCCGCGTTATTGGTTCACTTCGAGTATCGTCGATGGAAAAATCTATTGCATCGGAGGAACGGATGGCGTCGGCCTTAACTCGACAGTGGATGTTTACGACCCGCAATCAGACACTTGGACAACGCTCGCAACCACAGGTCATTTCACACCCCGAATGGCGTTAACTTCGTGCGTTTATCAGAACAAGATTTACGTCATGGGCGGCTCGGAAGGATCCGAGAGTCCGGCAAACATCTGCAACGTGCTGGAGGTTTTCGATCCCGCAACTAACACCTGGACAACTCCGCAAACAACCGGCACCTTCACGCCGCGGTGCGTGCTGGCGTCGGCCGTCGTGAATGACAAGATCTATGTGATCGGAGGCTTTAGCGGAACCAATGATCTTGCGATTCTCCAGGTCTTCGATCCCTCAACCAACACGTGGAGTGCTCCACAAACGACTGGCACATTTAGCCCACGAGGCGCATTCCCGGCAATCGTTTACCAAAACAAGATCTATGTGATCGGCGGCGCGCAGAATGGAACGATTCCAACCTTTATCGAAGTATTCGATCCTGCGACAAATGCGTGGAGTACGCTCTCGACGAAGGGAACATTCGCCGGGCGGTGCGATCACGCGGCTGGCGTGATCGGGGACAAGGTTTATATCATGGGTGGCCTCTATGGTGGCGGATTCGTGCCAATCGCAACGGACGCCTTTCAGGAATTCGACCTTTCAACGAACACGTGGACAACGCCCAACTTCGACGGCTCTTTCACCTCAAGAGGATATGTTTCGTCCGCCGTGGTTGGCAATACGTTTTATGTGCTAGGCGGCGTTGATACAATCGGTGGGCAGCCATATTGCCTGAGCACGAACGAGGTCTTCGATCCGTCAACAGCTGTCGTCACGCTCGATGTGGAGCAGTCGACCATGCCAATCGCCGCTCCAGATCCGGTACGGAGCGAACTCCGTCTCACGAATCTTCAGGCTCGCGATGAGATCTCTGTTGAAAATATTTTAGGAAGAACGGTGGTGCCGCAGTTTGAGCCATCCGGAACCGAGACTTCCATCAATCTTGCGAATCTTCTCCCCGGAACGTACTTCGTTCGAATCGCCAATCCCTCACGCACCACCCTAAAGAAGATTGTGAAGTATTAAAGCGCGGCAACTCGCGATCAATTCACCGAACGGGTTCGATATCCTCGTGAGACTTTTCGCGCACTGATGTCTCTTCCCTTCACTGTTTCGAATTCACCGCACTGAGCACGCAAGTTCCAGAGCGTGATCGAATGCACCTTCACGAAAATTCCATCGAGGAGAATATTCTATGAACAATAGTTCTAACATGAAATCGCTTCTAACTTTCGCTGTGGTGGCGCTTCTATACGTGGGGTGCTCGAGAAGCACAGCGCCGAAAACGGAGAATAATCAACTTCCAGGTCAGTCTGCCTTCTGGAATGATGACACCGGTGCCCTCTCGGACACACGCTATTCTTTTCGGATGGGCTTTTAAGTGCCGAATCAGCGGGGCGTATTGGCATCTCGCATAATTCTGCTCGCGTGGTCCGCTCCATACCGGATTCAATGAAGGCTTATCCGAGCGGTTATACTCCGTTGTGTTTTCTCTCCACCAATGAGGCGGGATGGTTCACATATTCCCTCAGCCAGAGCGCAGACACGGTTGCTGAGGCTTTCAGGGATACCACTGCGCAGGCCCGGTTCGCGCCTTGGTTTGATGGCTATTTCTTCAGACTCGGCTGATCGGATATCAACCAACCGGAAATTTTTCAGCTGGTGAACAAGTAGGTGCAAGCCTCATTTTAACCCGGGCTGCGCGTACATCGTGGCTCCGCCACTCAACATTTCAAAAAATCTTTCGGAACCCCTTGACATTGCCATTTTTATTGCGTATTTTCACAGGGTCTTTGATGGGCACCCATTGAGTAATGCTGAATTATGAAAGCGGAAGTAGGGTGCTCGAAGTTAACGTAAATTCTAATATATGAATAACGAATTCAAAAAAAAATCTAATAAAATGGCGAATTTGATTCAAATGGAAGAGCGGCCTTGACAATAACTCCCCTTTTTTGATAACAAGAGGCACCGATTTCATATAGAATTCAGAATGCCGGCGTTCTTTGAAAACCGCATGCGGGCAACCCGGCGCAAGAGTCGCAACCTGTTTTTTTTAATACTGCTTGACGCTCGGATCGATCTCTTTGCTCCAGGCCAGAATTCCGCCGCGCAGGTTTTGCGCGCGTTCGAGGCCGTTGCGGCGCATGAACTCGACCGCCATTCCGCTCCGTCCGCCGGAGCGGCAATAAACGACGAGGTCTTTCTCTGGATCGATCTCCGACAAGTGCAGCGGAATCGTACTGAGCGGAATGAGCGTGCCGCCAATGCTTGCGATGGCTCTCTCGTCGGGCTCGCGAACATCGACGAGGGTGAAGTCCTTGCCGGTGTCGAGCCACTGCTTTAATTCTTGGACGGAAACTTCGAATGGAATTTTTAATGGCATAATCTTTATAAACCTCTGATTAAGTTACAAATGACGTCATTGCGAGGAGCGTTCGGCGACCGCAGGGAGCCGAACGCGACGAAGCAATCCCCGGCCTTCGAGCAGAGGATTGCTTCGTCGAATCAAACTCCTTTCGGTCGTTTGATTCTCCTCGCAATGACATCTTCAAAGTCATTAATATGGAAAATTTTGAAAGTTGAAAAAGCGGATTACCCCGCTCGCGAAATCGACCAGGGGTTGAAAATAGACGCCGAGCAGTACGACCGGAATGAGGAGAACCATGAGCAAAATCCTGGCCGGAATAGAATACCGAATCGCGCGGGAAGGTTCGGCCTGCTCGCCGATACGCTCGAAGGCCATCTCCCGCAACGGCCGCTTCAAAAACATCGCGCCCGCGACTCGGAGATAGTAATAGAGCGAGATCAGCGAATTCAGAATCACAGCGATGCCCAACCAAAGCCACGGCATGGAATGCGTTGCCATATCCGGTGTAAGCAGGGCGCTCAGCAAATAAAATTTTCCGATGAAACCAGCGGTGAGTGGAATACCAGCGAGCGAGATCAGAAAAATCACAAGCGCGGACGCGACAAGCGGCGTCCGCGTGACGAGGCCGCGGTAATCCTCTATCGCTTCGGAACTAATTTTATTTTCGATCAGCATCACGCCGTAGAATGCTCCAAGCTGCATGAAGAGATAGGTCGCGAGATAAATCATGACGGCGACGATTCCTGCTATTTGGCCGATGGCGAGCGCCGCCAGCATATACCCGGCGTGGGCGATCGTGCTGTACGCCAGCATTCGGCGAACGTTCGATTGCAGGAGCGCAGCCAGGTTGCCGAACGTCATTGTAAGCACCGCGCCGGCTGCGAGAATCATTGGCCAGTCTATAAGCGGGGCGCCGGTTGTTGCACTACTTGGAAAAATAAAAACCACGAAGCGAATGAGCAATCCGAATCCGGCGGCCTTCGATGCGACGGAAAGCAGCGCAGTAACGGGCAGGGGCGCGCCTTCGTAGACATCCGGCGTCCAGAAGTGAAACGGGACGGCGCTAATCTTATACCCCATGCCGGCAAGTGCAAGGATGGTGGCCGTCCACAAAATATAAATATTCGTTCCGGCATGAGTCGCCGGAGCAAGCGCGAGCACCTGCCGGATGGCAATGAGATTCGTAGTACCAGTTAAACCATAAAATAAGGAGAACCCATAAATCATCAGCCCGGAGGAAAGCGCACCGAAAAGAATATACTTGAGCGATGCCTCCGCACCGTGCTCGGTCTCGCGGGAGAATCCGGCCAGGATATAACCCGCGATCGAAACAAGTTCGAGCGAGATATACATCATCACGAGGTCTGTCGAAGCCGGCATAAGATAGAGGCCAATCGACATTCCGAGAATGAGCGAAGCGTACTCGCCCAAGCGATGCGAGTGCTTGCGAAGCTCCCGGGAATCGAGCGACATCAGGAGCACGAGAATCCCCGCCAGCGATACGAGCAGCTTAAAATACACGCTGAAATTATCGACGACGGCCATGCTATATCCACTATCGAGCACGCCCTGATGCACCGTGGGAGCGAAAAGCGTTTGCGTATAGGGAAAGATAAGCTGACCCGGCTTCCAATCGCGCGGCTGGGAGGGATCGAAACCGTGCCATTCGAGCACGGCAAAAATTCCGGCAATCGCGAGAACTCCGATGGCGAACCAAATCGAAAATTGCTTGGACCGCGACTTTCTCGTGAGCGCATCCAGCAGAATCGCGAGCAGGAACCCAACGACCAGAATAATTTCCGGAACGAATCCATTGACGCTATAGGCCGCGTATTGCTGGGCGGCGTGAGCGATCGTGGCAAGCGTTTCCGGTGGTTGGGGGTGCATATGCGCGGCGAGGACTATGGAAGAAACGCGGCGGTTTGTGCAGGAGTATGTGCGTGTACCAGGCTGACCAGCGCATTCATGCTCGAAGTCATGAGGTCGAGAAGCGGCCCGGGATAAATTCCGAGCGCGAAGATAATCACTGCAAGCGGCACGAGCGAGACGAGTTCACGCGCCGTCACATCGCGCAAGCCGCTCCATTTTTCTGGAATCGTTCCGAAAAACATTCGCTGAAGCGTCATCAGGAAATAGGCCGCTGTCAGGATAATTCCAAGCGCGGAAGCGATCGTCCACGATTGCCAGGTTTGGAAGGAACCAATAAATACGAGTGCCTCGGAAATAAAGAGTGAAAGCCCAGGAAGTCCGAGCGCGGCAAAGAATGCGATGACGACGAGCGCGAAATATTTCGGCATCTGGTTCGCAAGGCCGCCGAATTCCAGTACGCCGCGGGTTTGCGTCCGGTCATATAGCACGCCGACGATCACGAAGAGCATGGCCGTTACGATGCCATGGTTGAACATTTGCAGTACCGCGCCCATCATTCCCTGCGCGTTGAGCGCGGCGATTCCCAGAAGCACATACCCCATGTGGCTAATGGAACTATACGCAATCAACCGCTTAAAATCGCTTTGCGCCATTGCGCAGAGCGCGCCATAGACGATATTGATAAAGCCAAACATCGCCATATACCATGCGAGCGCAATCGATATATCGGGAAATATTCCGAGCGAGAACCGCAGGATGCCGTATCCGCCCATTTTGAGCAAAACGCCCGCGAGAATGACCGAGATCGCAGTTGGCGCTTCCACATGCGCGTCCGGCAACCAGGTGTGGAACGGCACCATCGGAATTTTCACCGCGAAGGCAAAGAAGAGTCCCAGAAATCCCGCATAACGCCAGGCTGTGCCGATGCCGCTAAAAATACTTCCCGGCACGAGCGCCGAGCGGTCCATCATTCGCAGCATGTTGAAGGTGTGGTACAATTCGGGCCGGTGCGTGATGGGATTCATGATGACATGATGTGTGCCGGGAATAAAAAGCATCACCTGATTCGAAAAATACAGCCCGATCATCACGAGCAGCATAAACACGGAGCCGAGCAGCGTGTAGAGAAAAAATTTCATCGCCGCATATTCCCGCCGCGCGCCGCCCCAGATGCCGATAAGGAAGTACATCGGCAGGAGCATCAACTCCCAGAAGATATAGAACAGAAAAAAATCGAGCGAACAAAACGTGCCCATCATGCCGACATCGAGCAGGAGGAACATGAGAAAATATCCCTTGATATTCCGCTCGATGGAAAAGCTCGA
>DASRZC010000119.1:0-10116 GCA_035686785.1 Kapaibacterium sp. (SeqCode) | reverse complement strand
CTCCCGCACCCATGCGTTATCCGGATGTGCCGCGCCCGGCCGTTCGCCGAATCTTACCGAAACCGCTCGGCCGGCAAGCGAAGGAATATCCTCGATGAAATTCGTGGCCGGACTGTTTGCCAGCGGTTCCTTGGTCGCAAGTTGTTGCTTTGCCGCAATGTATGCTATCGGTAACCCATCTTTCGAAACAAGCTTTTGGATCGAGATGAGATCGGCATAGATCGGACCATTTTCGAGTAAGACGCCGCGATCGTGGCTCGGAAGCCGCATCGCCTCGCTCAGGACCGTGTCGAATCCGAACGTGGCGGCGACCGGCGTGTTCCATGCCAAAAGTTTTCCGTCGGCGGAATAAACGGCAAAGCCGCGATTGGCCACGCTTCCTTGTGCCGAAGCATCGCTATAGAGCGTGCTATCCGGAAGCCGCGCTGCAAACTCGCGATTACGCTGGCTGAGTAGTGCGAAGAGTTCTGCCGTGTTCGGCCCCGCAAGCGCCGCGGTAATCGTGGGATCTGCCGCAAGCCAGTTGCGCGCAGAGTCGAGCGTGGTAGCAATGGCCGTGAGCCGGTTCTGGACGCTGCTCGTAACTTCCGGAATGCTCCATGCTTCCTCGCTCCGGTCGTTTCCGGTGGCGTATAGCAGCCATTCCCCTACTGCTCCCGCTATGGAAAGAACGACTAATGCTACGAGAAAGCGTTGGAACCGCGCGGGCGGCACCGGAATCCGCCGGAAACTTTCCGGCCACAGAATCCTTCCCGCGCGCCGAACGCCCCGCGCGCCAAGCGAACGCGCGCGCGAAAACACCATACGTATGAAACGGGCGAGATTCACCAATAGTATGAATACCGCCGGGAGCCGCTACGTTCCATCCCGAAACAGGCGAAGCGCTGTTAAGCTCAGAAAAATGATCGATTCAATAGATGTTTCCTAAATAAAACGGGTGCCCATAATGCGCAGATAATCGCTATTCCTATCCAAACTTTCTTGCGTGTTATTTCCAGCGCCTTCCATGCCGGAGCGCGTTCCGCCACGAGATTGATAGTGAGGAAGTGGACTTCGCCGAAGGCAACCAGCTATCACTATGTGAAAAACAGGCGTGTTGATTAAGTTCATAATGGCCGAGTTTGCCTGCGCACGACGTTTGCTGAAACTGAGCGGGAAACTGGCGTAATAGTTGTTGCAACGAATAGAATTTAGGATGAATACTGCCATGAAAATCTTCACTCACACGAACGAGAAATTAATCAGCACGGCGCTGCTGGTGCTACGTATCGCGCTTGGCGTTATCTTTTTCGCGCACGGTTCGCAAAAAGTGCTCGGCCTCTTTGGCGGAAAGGGCCTCGATGCAACGGCGGCGATGATGAGCCAAATGACCTCCATCCCCGCGTGGCTTTTTTATGTTTCCGCGTTTGCGGAATTATTAGGCGGCATCGGGATGGTGCTCGGCCTTTTCACGCGGTTCTGGGGAGTCGCGCTCCTCATTAATATGCTGGTCGCGGTTTATTTCGTCCACCTTCCGCATGGCTTCTTCGCGCCGATGGGCTTCGAGTTCCCAGGCTCGCTCGCAATGACGGCCCTCGCGCTCACGCTTGCGGGTCCTGGCCTGTTCAGCCTCGATTATCTTCTCTTTGCTTCGCCGGCCAGCACCGCGAAGCCTCGTAATGAGCAGCCATTTAAAGTTCCGAGCGGCACCGCGCAATTCCGGCCAACAGCATAGTTTCCTACATCAGGTATCCCTAAGGAAACTCTGAGGTAAATTCAAATCTGGATTCCCGCCTTCGCGGGAATGACAAGATGTATCGTTTTTGTCGCTTCGCGCCCTGATTCCTAACCCTGTCATTCCCGCGAAAAGCATCGCCGACGATGCTTGCGGGAATCCAGACTTAATCAGCGATTTCCTTAACCGGAAGCTCTTCGAATGTAGCTAAGATATGCGTCCGGCCTCTGAAATCGACAGCGACCACCTGCGATGGCCTCTCTTCGGTAGCTTTTGCAAAGACCAATCGCAAAGCTTCCTCTTGAAGGGGGATACTACAAGCTACTTCTGTACTGGTTTCCGCATGACGGTAAATGTGCCAGGAAGATTGGTATTCCGAGAGAGTATATGTTATCATTGTGAATACTATTGTTCAGCAATTCTCACGCCGGTGAGTTATACTAAAAGGTTACCAATTATTAACTCATCCTTTCATTCGCGCGAAGAAAATCTCCCTGTTTGGTGGCACCCTTTTAGTTTAACATAAAGAAAAGTATTTAGCTTAACATTTCGATTTCATCACCATTTTGGATATGACACCTGAAAACCGTAAAAAGCTCGCCGAGCTCATCGAGTTCAGAAAGAACGAAATTCTCGAAGCTTGGCGCGGACGGATACGGCCGATCCTCCAGGAGCGGAACCTCGAGACGCCGGCACTGAACAACGAGATGCCGGATTTTTTGACCGAACTCGCCCGAAAAATCCGCGATGTCGACACGCCCCACTCCTGGAACGAACAGGTGAATAACGAAGAGAAGGTCAGCCGCACGGCCACCAGTCACGGCAAGCAGCGATTCGAAGTGGGATACGATATCGTCGAAGTGCTGAAGGAATATGGGATTCTGCGAGAGGTGATCATCGACTTAGCGGAAGGGGAGTCGCTTGTCATTGGCGGGAAGGGGGGACATGTCTTAAATTTCACCTTCAATAAAGCGGCTGCCGTTGCGGCCGAAGTATTCCAGCGCGAAAAAGAGATCGAAGCGCAGCGGCGGCGAAAGGAATATCTCGCCTTCGTTATGCACGATCTCAAGACGCCGCTGAACGCGATCATGATCGCCGCGCAAGTGATCGAAGGAAATCCCGACAACGCGAAACTCGTCGATGAAATGATTCATATCATTCTTCGAAGCGGCGGGCAGCTCGATGAGTTTATTCAGCAAACGATCAAAAATGAAAAAGCCGACGTATCGGAAGGAGCGGAAGATCTCGTCCCGCGAAATTTCGAACTTTGGCCACTCGTGCAGTCGGTGATCGAAGAGCAAAAATTAATCGCGGAAGATTCACACACAAGCATTCTCAATCTTGTCCCGGCTAACCTTACGGCTTATGCCGACGCGGTTGCGATGAAAACGGTCTTTCGAAATCTTATCTCGAACGCCATCAAATATGCGCCGGGCGGAAAAATCGTGATCGGCGTAACGACCTCGCGTCACGATGCGATCGAGTGTTGGGTACGCGATACGGGCGCGGGCATCCCACCCGATCGACTTAAAACTATTTTCGAAAAAGGCACGCACGATCCCAATAAAAAAGGGAGCACGGGATTGGGACTTGCGATGGTCAAAAAAATTGTCGAGGCGCATGGCGGCAACGTCACGGCGGAAAGCAAAGTTGGCGAGGGAACCACGTTCCGCGTCGTGCTGCCGATGAAGAAGGCCCTTACTTCTAACGTCGCTTTGGATGGCCAGGAAGAGCGGATTAATCGCAGCGTTGCCGTTCCGTAAGATTGCGGAGAGGGCGAGATTCGAACTCGCGATAGCGATTAAACTATGACGGTTTAGCAAACCGTTGCCTTCAGCCACTCGGCCACCTCTCCAAAAAGCCCCCTGTATTTGCGGATTCGCCTCAACGCACTCGAAGTGAACTTCGTTCTAAAAAAGCAGTATTGAAACTTTCCGGGATTCATGCCAAGGCTTGAGTGTTCTATGGATGATTCAAGGAATCGTTCTCATACATCACTCGTAAATCCCAATAATCTCAGTCAAGGTGGCACCAGAAACCCGTTCCGGCTGGAGGAACACGCAGCCGATCCAGCGCGAGTCGATTACCGTGCGTCATTTTTACGAATCGACGCGCGAGCGTTTTCGCCTTACGCTGCTCGCCGGCGAGGGCGGACTCGATAATCTTATCACCGATAAGAGCCTGCATCGTCCCGGTCTGGCGCTCGCGGGATATGTCGGACTTTTCACGTATCACCGCATCCAGGTTTTTGGCAACACGGAAATTTTTTACCTCCGCTCGCTTTCCATCGAAGATCGGATCAAGGCATTTTCAACGCTCGCCGGATTCGCGATTCCCTGCATCGTGATTACCAGCGGGCACGATATCGTCCCGGAATTGCTAAAAATATGCGACGAGCGAAAAATCCCCGTCTTCGTCTCGAAATACGAGACGACGAAAGCCGTCTTCTTTCTCTCGGATTTCCTCGAGGACCAATTCAATCCGCAGACCGTCATTCATGGCGCCTTCGTCGATGTCTATGGCGTGGGCGTGCTCTTCGTCGGCCATAGCGGCATCGGCAAATCGGAGGTCGCGCTCGATTTGGTCGAGCGTGGACACCGGCTCGTGGCGGATGACGTAGTAATGGTCACCCAAAAAAGCGAGAACATACTCATGGGCGCGGGCACGGACCTCGTGCGGCATTTCATGGAAATCCGCGGGCTGGGCCTCATTAACGTGCGCGAAATGTTCGGCATCCGCGCGATCCGGTTTCAGAAGCGTATTGAAGTGGTCGTCGAACTTGAAGAATGGCATGCCGACGGCGAATACACCCGCACCGGCCTCGACGAATCGACCGTGCAGATTTTGGGCGTCGATGTCCCCCATGTGCGGCTGCCCATCATTACGGGAAAAAATATCACGGTGATCGCGGAAGTCATCGCGCTCAATTACTTGCTCAAACATTATGGTTATGATGCGAGCAAGGAATTCGCCGCGAAGCTCGAACAAATCCTGCAAAAGAAAGCGGCCGAACAAACCTCCCACGGCGGGGATAGGGTCATTCCCTATTTCGAGCATGATTTCGAATAAAACCGGAAACCCGAATTACGGTGATTTATTTCTGGTTGCGTTGATGGTTTTTTGAATGTCTTCGGTTTTTGCGCGCGAATAACAACTATAGATAGCCAGCAATTTAAAAGAAACCAAATGGTTCAGCCCAAACGTTTATATTGATACCAATATAATTGGCATCAATCTTTTATGGCAGATACCGATCTTTCAGAAATTTTGGATGCGCTGCGAACGCTCGTCCATGCGCTCCAGGCCGGCTCGCGAAGCTCGGAGGAGCGCGTCGGCCTGACAGGAGCCCAGCTCTTCGTGCTCGAAAAATTGCACGCGGTCGATTCGATGACCGTGAACGAACTCGCGGCCGCTACCCACACGCGGCAGAGCACGGTGTCGGTCGTGGTTTCCAAGCTGGTGAAAAAAGGAATGGTATTACGCGTGCGCTCCACGGAGGACGCGCGCATCCAAAAGCTGTCCATTACCAGGCGAGGCAAATCCAAACTCGAACGCGCTCCGGAAACCGTCCAGGACCGATTGGTGCAAACGTTAAAAAAAATGCCGCGCATGAGCCGAATCAAGCTTGCCTGGGGCCTCGAATATTTAATCGTGGAATCCGGGCTCGCTGGCATTAAAGCTGAATTTTTTCTGGAGAATAATAGGAAGTCGGATGAACGCCGCATTAAGTGAAAAATTCACAAAAGTAAAGACGCCGCCCAGCCTGGCAATAGCGGATACACGGCTTCTCTTTATGACAGGCCTTGCCGTGATTATCGGCATTGCTTCGGGAATTATTTCGCAGATCGTGGTCGCCATGATCGGCTTTGTTACGAATCTCTCGTTTTTCGGCACCCTCTCGACGCACTTCTCCTCGCCAGCGAATAATCATCTTGGCTGGTGGGTCGTCGCGGTTCCGGTCCTTGGTGGAATTATCGTCGGTTTCATGGCGCGCTATGGCTCGAAGGCGATTCGCGGCCACGGCATTCCCGAAACGATGGAGCAAGTGCTGCTGAACCAAAGCCGCATCCCGCCGCGCATTACGATCCTGAAGCCTCTTTCGGCGGCGATCTCCATCGGAACCGGCGGGCCATTTGGCGCGGAGGGGCCAATCATCGCGACGGGCGCAGCGATTGGCTCGCTCGTCGGCCAACTGCTAAAAACGACCGCCGACGAACGCAAGGCGCTCCTTGCGGCCGGCGCGGCGGCCGGCATGGCTGCAATCTTCGGCTCGCCGGTATCCGCAGTGCTGCTCGCGATCGAATTGCTCCTCTTTGAATTCCGCGCGCGTTCCTTTATTCCCGCCGCCGTCGCCGCCGTTGCAGCAACAGCAGTCCGAATTTTCTTCGATGGATTAAAGCCGATTTTCGCTATGCCCAATTTGCCCACGCCGACGGAGGGCGCCATAGCGACTTACGTGCTCATCGGAGCCGCCGTCGGACTCGCTTCCGTCTGGGTTACGCGCGGCGTCTATTGGATCGAAGACGCATTCGAGAAATTGGAGCATGGCCGGCTTAAAATTCATTGGATGTGGTGGCCGGCCATTGGCGGTGTGTTCGTTGGAGTGATCGGATATTTCGTTCCGCGAACGATGGGCGTGGGATACGATAATATCGCGGGCTTTCTCAATGGCTCGTTCACTACGGAAGCGCTGATCTTACTGGGCGTATTCAAATTAATTAGCTGGGCTGTGGCCCTTGGAAGTGGAACGTCGGGCGGAACGCTCGCTCCCCTTTTCACCATCGGCGGCGCGCTGGGATATGTGATCGCCGTGGGAATTCATCTTGTGTTCCCTAACATCGCAATCGATCCCCGCATGGCGGCCCTCATCGGAATGGCGGCAATGTTTGCCGGAGCATCGCGCGCGCTGCTCGCTTCCGTTATTTTCGCCTTCGAAACCACGCTGCAATCCTCCGGGCTTCTGCCGCTTCTGGGCGGCTGCGCCGGAGCCTATCTCATTTCGATTACGCTGATGAAGCATACGATCATGACCGAAAAAATCGCGCGGCGCGGGCTGCACGTCCCTTCCGAATATGCCGCCGATCATCTGGCGCGCGTACTCGTCCGCGATGCGGTTTCCCGGCCCGCGATCACGCTTCGGCACGATCAGACAGTGGCCGATGCCCGCCTCTGGCTTCGCTCCGGCACTGCCGGTACACCGCATGGCGGATTTCCGGTGCTCGATGAGCAGGGAGAGCTTGCCGGCGTAGTTTCCCGCAAAGAAATTTTTTCCAGCGACCAAAATCTGGAGGTCACGGTCGCCTCGCTCCTGCACCGCGCGCCTGCGGTGGCATTCGAGGATAACACGCTTCGCGAAGCCGCCGACCTGATGGTCATGGAAAAAGTCGGACGCCTGCCCATCGTGCTTCGCGAAGACCCGCTGCAAGTCATTGGCATGCTCACGCGCAGCGATCTCCTGCACGCGCACCAATCGCGCTTAGAAGAAGAGCACGAAGCATTTCAAACGATTCCCATTTCGCTCTGGCGGAAAACCTGAGCCCCGATTGAACCCGAATTACGCGGATTGGATGGATTTTCAGGATTAGTATTGCCACATAAAAATTTATTATCATTCTTCATGGTTGCTGGCAAGTAGAGATTTTGCCGCAAATTTTTTTAAAGAGTCCTTCGCAATTTAGTTTTTTTAATGGTTCGATTAATGTTTCGCAAAAACTTATTTTCTCCGATAGTAATCCAGAAAATCCATCCAATCCGCGTAATCCAGGTTTGGGTTGGCCTGCGGCTTGCACTAAACTCCATAATGTTATCCCAGGTAAGTATCGAAGAATTGAAGAAATCGCTCGCCGGACCTCGCCCACCGAAGTTAATCGACATTCGCGAGCCGGAGGAATATGCCCGCGGCCACGTGAAAGGCGCGGAATTGATTCCGTTGCCGCAACTCGCAAAAGAAATTCACAGGAAATATCCGAACAAACATGTCCCCGTGGTGCTATATGACGATCTCGGGGTCCGCTCACACCATGCCGCGCGCCTGCTCCGCGCATTAGGATATTATAATGTGAAGGAAGTCATTGGCGGCTATGCGACCGCGCTGGGCAACTGAACCAACCGGGATTACGCCGATTCAAACCTGGATTAGGCTGATCCTTCGGCAAGCTCAGGACAAGCTTATTTCTGATTGGGCTGATGGATGATATTTTCAAGAAAGCGATAAAAAAGCCTCGCAAAATGCGAGGCTTTTTAGAAAAGATAAATAATTGTTCTTACCGATTCACCGTGATTTTGCCATCGGCTTTATAATCGCCGGCGGTAAGCGTATAGATATAGGTTCCATTGGCAAGATGCGAAGCATCGAAGGGCGCGGTGTAATGCCCGGCGCCTTGTTCGCGGCTTACCAGCGTCGCGATCTTCCGGCCCATAACGTCGCGCACGATAAGTGTGACGTACCGGCTATCCGGAAGCGTGTAGCCAATCGTGCCCGCATCCGATAGAAGTGGATTCGGATACGCCGGATTGAGGGAGCAGGCATTCGTGGGCGCCTGATCGTTTACGCCGGCCGTACCGTAGAACCAATTCATGATTGATTGCACGACAGCATCACGCTTGGAAGCGGTGATTCCGCCGAGTGCAAAGGAAGAATAGAAAACTTTGCCGCCATTGCTGGTTGCTCGGGTGGCGATGGTATCGCCAGCGGGATCGATGAATACCCCATGTGAACTATCGTCTACAGAATAGATGGTTTGTGTAACTCCCGTGGATGTCACTGTAATCCTACCGGTTACAGCGCTTCCAATCGGATCCCCCGCAACGCCAGTGACTGATGTATAGCCGCCGTTTGTAGCGCTGAGATTTTCAAAATGAAAGACGTTTTGCATCCATTGGTCCGTACCCTGATATCCATAGCTGGGATAAAGCGAGGAATAGAGATAGGGAAAAGTGGGAGACTCCAGAATGAAATTGCCGCCACCATTCAAAAAGTTAGTTATGAGACTGGTATCGGTAAAATAATTGATCCCGGCATTTTGACCATCATCGTAAATTACGGTTTTAAATTGCGACCAATCGTTGCTGGCTCCGAGCCCAAAAAGTTGCTCGAAACTTTCCGAGCTAATAATTCCCGTCGCTCCATATCCTGTTTTGGCGACCGATGCCTGAAGCTGATTGATCAAGGCAAGATCGGCCGAATTAGGTTCGGTCCATTGATTCACAACGGGGTGTTGAATATTTGCACCGAATGCCGTTTCAGCCCCGCCACCGATGCCAATCGTATCGGCGGTGTGAAAAAGAATGCTGTAATCCGTTACGGTCACAGCCGGCCCATTCGAAGCGACCGAAGCGGTCAATGTTATGGACCCATTAGCAGGAATCGTGACAGAGCTATCGGTTCCCAATGTAACCCCGCTAAGAGCGATGGAGTAAGTTCCCGGTGTCTTTAACCCCGTGGAAATAAATATCTTTTGGGATGAGCTTGAATTATTTGTGAGTGTATAATTGGCCGTGGAATTGGAATTTCCCGCGATAACAGGCATAGGTCCGCTGAAAGCACCATCACCAATAACGGAAATCGCCGGCTCGTCCCAAGCCGATTGATACACCGGTTTCGATGTTGTCCCGGATGCTCCAGCGGATTGAATGAATGCCACGGCATCGAGCATCGAAGCGTTCCATGATGATTTTAGGAGCGTCGCATATCGATAGGTCTGAGTGGTATTCGTCGCCTGGGAAAAGGGATTATTAATGGCTCCGTCAGTTGCTAAAGCCGGAATAGGTGTACGGACTACATCCGTATGGAATTGACGACCATTCGCGCCATGATACGGAATGAATCGTTCTGCAACGACTACTCCGAGATTCAAATCGGTCGCGCTCGGCTGCGTCGCACCGGTTGTTACCGTAACCCACACAACCACGCTGTCACCGATAATGGAATGCTTCACACTCATTTGGTAATAATTCTGCATTGCGGCCAAATAGGTCGAGGCAGAATCGTTGAGCGGCCCCGCGCTCCATAGATATTTGCTGAACAGGTTTTCGTTCCCCTGCATGTAAATAGAAGGGATTCCCTGTACTCCGTAATAATTTGCACGCTCAACCATGGTATTATTTGTGAAAGGATCCTCGCCTGGAATAGGATAATCTTGATGCCATTTCAGGACGCAAATTTTATCCGCGCTTTGTTGCTCGAAGAGTTCGATTTGGGGATCGGTCTCCGCGCATGGCGGACAATTGGAACTATTAAATTCCTCCACAAGCACATGGTTGCCCTGCGCGTAAGCTGCACTCGCATAGGATGCAAAAATAATGGCGGCTAAAAACAGTAGTAATCGTTTCATGACGGTTATTGATGGTTCGTTGAAGAGAGCACCCTATCTTTCGAAAAAGATGGCCTCCAGAGTTTGAAA
>DASRZC010000118.1:0-22307 GCA_035686785.1 Kapaibacterium sp. (SeqCode) | reverse complement strand
AGAACTCTATTGACGCGTTTAATGCATTAATTAAGGCGCATGGAGGGTGCATATGTGAGAAATGCCTTCAAGCGTATAAGAAATATGGCGACGGAACTCCAGTTAAGGTTTGTAGGAACTCTGCACATTAATCAATTTTTTCACTTCTATGAGCGATAAAAGAAGCGTGAAATGATACCGACTACATTGTTTAAAAGAACTTTTTATTGTCTTTGCCTCGCAGGCATCGGGAGCTGCTTGCTGGTTCAATGTAATTTACGCGGGCAGGTCAAAGCAGAACCGATCCTCTTCCGTTTGCATATAGGACTTTCACTAGACTCTGCTAAGTGGTTTCACGCTCACGGAGGCTGGCAAGATATTGTTATTTTGGCGCATAATTCTGATTCTGCTTCTGTTTTATATAGGAACATTCGCATCCCCTCCATAAAAACTCCTTTTATCGCGACGTTAAACTTTAAAAATCGTCGATTGTTCTCTTTCAGCCTTGTAGATCAAGCCACTATGCTTACCATGCCAAATCCTCTACACAAGTATGAGAGGCAAGACTACCACCAATTAGTAAAAGCTTTGGAAGCAATCCATGGTCGGCCCACATTTTCAGGCGTTACTCCAATCCATTCCATGGGTCGGATAGACTCTACATTCCAAACGTCTTGGGCCAAGGGTGTTAGTTTTTATTCTGTACAATTCGATCAGTATAATGGCATTCGGTATATTGGTTCTATAGTCGGCAAGAGATAGCTTTTCAATCTAATAATTGTTATGCCTTCAGAGCTAATTGAAGTTTACGATGACCTCGTCGATGAAGCGCTTATCAACGAAGCGCTCAACGTTATTCGCCGTATCGGTTTTCGTTATGGCTGGAAATCGAACAACCAGGTTTCGTTTAGCCATTGGAATGTGGCTCTCTCGAAAACTGGAACGAATTCCGGCAACCGCAAGGATATACGCGGCGAATTACCGCCTCCCGTTTTAAAACTTTGGGAATCTTTTCAGCCCTCTCTAATGCCGAACACGCCAGTCCTCATTCGAACATATTCGAATGGATACACTTACGGTAACGATGGCTACATCCATCAGGATTCTCAAGCCCCTGACGATATGTCCGCCATCATCTACCTGAATAAAGATTGGAACGCGAACTGGGCCGGCGAAACAGCACTATTCGATTCGACTGGTGAGATAATTCGTTCCGTGCTTCCAAAATGGAGAAGACTGCTCATTTTCCCGGCAAATATGTATCATGTAGGGCGCGGTGTTTCAAGAATTTGCCCTCATTTACGGAACGTGCTCGTCTTCAAGGCACGGCCCGCGCAGCCGGAGCAAGTGGACAATTCTCGCATAGCCCTTGAAAAGACGCTGCTCGAAGCTGGTATCGAAAATGTTCCAAATTCCGAAACGAAAACAATGGATCAGCTATTAAAAACATACGATAATCTCAAAAATTGGAATTGTCCTGTGCCAGTCTGTTTCGCAGGCGCCTTGCACACGCTGTATCTTCCGAACGCTCCGGTCAAGCAATCATTTTCGGATTTGATTCGCCCTCGGATGCTGGAACTATTCGGAATCGAGGCCGATCGGCTGGCAACGTTATTTGCCACCGTCGATATACCAAAACTCGTTTCCGATGGCTCCGCCATAAATAAATTCGATGGAGCGAGCGTGACGCTTCAGGATAACGATAAGCAATACCTCATGTTATTCCAGACCACGAACATGATTGACAAAGCTCCGCTTATCGATCCCAAAGAGAAATTACCGGAAATCGTGACCGCCCAGAAAAAAGAATAGCCTGTCTCATATTTTTTTCGGATTTTCGGGAACTTGGCTCAATACATGAAAATTAAACCTCCCCCGAAAATTCATGGATGGCGAATTTACGCCACATAAGCCAATATTCGTGAACTCCAAACGCGCGCGCGTTTGGAGTTCTTTTTTCCGGTTATCTCGCGAAACTCTTTCAACCTCTTAACGTTTGCTCATTGTGCGCCGCGAAAACCTGGCTGGAATGCAGGGCATGGGCTGATTCGCGGCTCTCTTCAATAACTCGCAAGAACCTTATCGACGATTTCTACGATTTCTGAACCGGCAGCTATCATTCATGGTTAAAAACTCGCGTTTTTAGCCGTACATCAGGTCAACCTTCACTCCTTGCATCGAAACTGCGGGAGCGAGGAATGTATTCGGAAATGGAGGATCGTTCGATGCGAGATAATTTAAGTCGTTCGAAGTCATTCGTGGATGATCGCTCATCCACCGTGCCGCTCGCGGTCTTACCGTTCGCGGTGAGTCCGCTCATTGAGCGCACCTTATTCGCGCGTGTCCGTTTTTTTCCGTTCGCTTTGATTTCCGGCATGGTGGCATGCCTTGCGCCACTGACATTATGGGCGCAGCCACTCGCGACCAGCAGCTATACCGTCCTCTCGGTAACGCCCAACGAGGTCCTCGTTCAAATTCAGCCAAAGTATGAAACGGATCAAGTCCACGATACCTCCGGCTATGCATATACGGAGATGACTTTCCCCGGCGGAGTGATTACCGATTCCGCCGGCGCGCCGGAGGTCATGCGCCTCCCGTTAGAATTCCTTACGCCGAGTACCCAGCCGGCGACCGTCGAGATAGTAAGCCAATCGCTCGAAGTGCTGCCGAATATAGATCTGGCTCCCGTCCCGGCCAATGTGAAAAGAATCGGGGATGCTCCCTTCGAAAAATTTATCGTGGGTAATCAATATTACACTACGGTTTCGAGCGATCTCGTACAAACCGGGACGGCGCATATATTTCGGACTGCGTATTCGGAGCAAATTACGATCTCCCCGATTTCCTACGACCCCGGTTCTCGCAGCATTACGCGGGTAAAATCGCTCACGCTGCGAATTCGCTTCGCAAGTGCGGCAAATGCGGAATTGCCCGCACCCGCCATTTCCCCGGAGGAAGCGAGTTTGTTCCGCGCGATCTTCCTCAATGGCGGAATCTCGGATTTTTACACCTGCGCCTGGCGTGAGAACTCCTGGAAATGGCTGGCTTCCAAAGCATCTCCGGGGATTTCAGTTCTATCCTCCGGCGGCGGCGGCCAATGGCTTCAAGTTACCACGGGTGCCGAAGGCGTTTACCGAATCACCGCGCAGGATTTGGCGAATGCCGGAATCACGGGAACAATCGATCCGAATACGATCGAGCTGTTCGGTATGGGTGGGGCGATGTTGAACGAAACGGTGACCGATTCGAGCGGCGAATGGCTCCAGCAGCCCATAGAAGTTCGTGCCGCCGGCCAGGGCCTTAGCGAGCTTTATTTTTATGCCTCTGGCGTAAGCGTGTGGAGATATAGCTCCGCAATTCCGGGCATGGACGGAGTATTCCACAATCTCAATCCTTATACCTCTTCCGGGCATTTTCTGCTAAAGATCGGCGGTACACCGATCGCCACTCCGCTACGCGTTACGACCGGCTCGGATTCACTGCTTCTACCAGCCGTTGCAAGCGACCGGGTGCTCGCAGCCTCCGTTCATGAGAACGATCACATGCTGGAAGATGACAATCTGGGGCGCGAGATGCTCGATCAGGCCATTCCCGCCGTGGATCAGAGCGGACAAGGCGCGCCGCCGCTTCAAATTACGCTCGATGCACCTGGCTATATAAGTAGCGATTCCGCATTGCTTCGCGTGGCGTGGGATTCTAAAATTGGGACGAGTTACCCTGCTCCTCCTGAATTAGGTTATTTAAACGTTGTGCTGAACGGCCAGAATCTTAGAAATGATACGGGCCGCGCGAACGATGACAATTTCATCGACCGTAATTGGGATGATCCATACTATCTCTTTCATTCGGTTCAATCGCCGCTGAATCTGAGTCTGACGTTCACCAGCACGAACGTGGGTTCGATCGCGAAGCTCGATTTTGTTGAATTGATTTATTGGCGCGGAACGGACATCGGTTCGCAGTCGATTCCATTCCTGCTCCTCGATACTCCGGCGGCATTCCAGTACCAGTTTACCAATGCGAGCGGCGGCGAAATTTGGGACGTGACGAATTCACAGGCGCCCAACATCGTGGCAACCGCCAACGGAAGTTCCATGAGTGTCAGCCTTCAGGGGCAGCATCTCGCGATGCGACAGTTCCTTGCCTTCTCCGGACAATCCGTGCTGTCCCCGTCGCTCGCCGCCATAACAGCTCCCTCGCTTCGCGCCACGGTTTGCCAGACGGGAGCAACCGAGATCATCGTGACACCGCAAGCCTTCCTTCAGCAGGCCAACGAGCTTGCGCAACTACGCGAGGAAGGCGGCGATGCCACCGAGGCTATGTCTGCCGCCGTGGTAACGATCGACGATATTTACCGCGAATTCGGATATGGAAATAATGACATCGTGGCCCTCCGCGATTTCATGGCCTACACCTTCCATCATGCAAGCGCGAAGCCGGTTTATCTCACCCTGCTGGGCGGCGGGCATTGCGATTATCAAAATCGCGCGACCTCTGCGCCCGATTGGCTGCCACCCTATGAAGTCGAGTCGATGGGTTATCCCCGCGACTTCCGTACCGGGATTTCGAGAGAGCCGTTTCCGGATGACGATTTCTTCGTTACCTTTACCGGCGACTCTGGCCCCGATCTTGCCGTGGGCCGTATCTCCGCGCGCAATTCCGCTGACGCGGACGTCTATGTGCAAAAAGTCCGGCATTACGAACATGGCTCGGACACCGGCTCCTGGCGGTCGCTTGCCACGTTCCTCGCCGATGACCATCGGGATCCGGAATTCAACCAACAAGGGGAAGGGAATGTCGATCCTCTCGATCATTTCCAAGATACCCAGAACGAGATTACACATTTGCAGGACCGCGTGCTTGTACACAAGATTTACGAATCGAGCTACCCAACCGTTATTTCCAAAACCGGTCAGCACACGAAACCGGCCGTCAACCAGGCGATTCTCGATGCTTTCAACACAGGAACAGTAATCTTCTCCTTTATCGGACATGGAAATCCAAATGTTTGGACGCACGAGGGCGTATTGAGTGCTCCTTCGTCCATCGATGCCATGACGAATTACGACCGCCTGGCTTACGTCACCACGGCGACATGCAACTTCAGCCAGTGGGATGATTACACGACGTTTTCGGGCGGCGAGGAATTCCTGATGAGTCCGACGGGCGGCGCAATCGGGCTGCTTGGCACTTCGCGCTCGGTCACCAGCGGCGAGGCGCTCCCTCAAACATTTTATCAGGTTCTCTTCCATCAGGATTCCGATAAGGGGACCTCGACCGTCGGAGAAGCGCTCCTTGCCGGAAAACCCGCCGGGGGCGATGCCGAGTATTTTTATCTGCTGGGCGACCCGGCACAGCGGCTGCTACTGCCAAAGCTGTATGTCAACTTCGATTCGCTCAATGGCAGCCCGCTTTCGAATAACCCCACGCCGCTTGCGGCGCTCTCCCAAGTCCGCGTTGCCGGAAGCATTCGCAATGGAAGCACGGACGCCACGGTGGACGAATCCTTCAATGGGACGGTTACCGTCACGCTCTTCGATTCTCCGACCAGTGTGACGGCATCTTCCTACTTCCCGGATGCCATCCCGCCGCGGACGTGGGTGGATAACTACTCGATTGAAGGCCCCATTCTTTTCCGCGGCACCGCGACGGTAACAAATGGTAGATTCTCGGTTGCTTTTATCATCCCACTCGATGTGAAACTCGATTCCGGCGCCGCGAAGTTTTCTGGATATGCCTACTCGACCGCCGATGGCCGCACAGCACTCGGCGATAACAAAGGCATACAGCTTACAGGCTCCGATACCCCTCTGAGCTCTGGCGATACGGCCGGCCCCACGCTGCACGTCTGGATCGGCAGCCGCTCGTTTCAAAGTGGCGGCGCGGTTTCGATGCACTCGACCGCGATCGTCGATGTGAGCGATCTCCATGGGCTTAACACCTCGACGGCGAGCATTGGGCATAGCTTTATCGCCTGGGTGGACAATGCGCAGGATTCCGCGATCGATATGGCGAGCACCTATATTTCCAAGCCGAACGATTTTACGTCCGGCACGAGCATCCATGCGATCGAACTTCCCGCCGGGCATCACACGCTGCATGTGCGGGCCTTCAATACCTATGACAATCCCTCGTTCGCCAGCGTCGATTTCGTTGCAAAAGAGGGCGCGCCCTATCAATTATACGGTGTTACGAACGTGCCAAACCCGATCCAGGATCACACGACGTTTAGCTTCGTGCAGCCGGGTCTGGCCGGAAGTTTAGTGAATGTGACGCTTTCGCTCTATTCCATCGATGGCCGTTTCGTGCGGTCGCTCGCGATTTCTTCCAGGGAAAGCGACATCGAAATTCCATGGGATGGCCGCGACGCCACCGGGACCACGGTAGCCAACGGAGTTTATATCTTTACGGTTAACGTGCGGGATGTTGGGGACGGAACATCTTCCTCGGCCATGGGCAAATGCGTCGTCGAGCGATGACCGAACAATCAATTTACGTTTTACAACAGGATGATACGAATGAAACTCGAGAAGAATAAGAAGAAGATTTTGATGATGGCCGTAACCCTGGCTTTGGGATGCCCGAAGGGTGCCCAGGCGCAAACGAACGCGCAGTCCGCCATTGTTTCGACGGCGGTGCCCTTCATGCTCATCGCGCCCGATGCGCGGGCCAGCGGAATGGGAGATGAAGGCACGGGAGACCCGGAAGGGATCGACGCCATTTATTACAATCCCGCGGGCCTGGCATTTCAAACCGGAAGGGACATTTCGCTCACCCATTCGCAATGGCTGCCGCAGTTCAATCAACCCGATCTTTTTTATGACAACCTGAACTTCAAATGGAATGACAGTGCAAAGTTCGGAGGAACGATCGCGGGCAACATCACCTTCCTGAATTTGGGAACCTTCGAATATACGACCGAAGCATCCCCCATTCCGATCGCGGAGTTTCATTCGTTCGAATACGCGATCACCGCGGCATACGCTACCCAGCTTTCGAGTGACTGGGGGTTTGGCGGAAGTGTTCGATATATCGAATCCGTGCTCTCAACCCTCCACGTCGCCAACGAACAATCCAATGGTGTTGGCGAGTCTGTTTCCTTCGACTTGAGCGCGCTCTGGAAACCGGATTCCACCTATATCCCGGGCATAGCCAATGCACTCCAGGTTGGCTTTATCCTGGCGGATGTCGGCCCAAAGATCAAGTACGTCGATGCACAGCAAGCCGATCCGCTCCCGACCGAATTGCGTGTTGGCGCATCCTATAAACTCTATAGCGATGAATATAACGAAATTACGGTCGCATCCGATGTCGGCAAACTGCTGGTGCATCGGAATGCCGGCAGCATCCTGGCCGACCCCCTGCCAAAATCCTTTATTACCGCTTGGGACGACAGCACCGCGCATTCCCTCATGTGGTCCACGGGGATGGAATATTGGTACGACCAGCTTCTCGCGTTGCGGGCTGGCTACTATACCGAAGGCTCGCAAGTTGGCGGAAGAAATTACCTGACCTTCGGCGCGGGCCTGCGCTATGATGTCTATCAATTCGATTTTAGTTACATCGATGCCCTCGTGGCGGATAGCCCGCTCGCGAATACGCTCCGGTTTACGCTTGGAATAAAGTTTTAAGTATGAAATATGAAGTATGAAGTATGAAATTAATTCTGATTTCGTGGCGGGTTCGGTGGATACTCGCCTTCCTACTTCCTATTTCCTACTTCCTACTTCCCTCTTCCGCCTCGGCGCAATTCCTGCATCCGCGTGAAGAACGCGTTCGAATTCAGCCGCGCAATTCTCTCGTTGCGAGCTATGCGCTGACCGAGGCCACTCCCCCACCGCGCGATACGGTTCCCATAGCGATCGCCGGGCCAGGTGATGAGAGCGCTACCGGGCACAAAAGCGGCTTCCTGGCCGCCGCGCTCTCCCTTGTGATTCCCGGACTCGGCGAATATTACGTCGGCGATCATCTATGGCGCGGAATGATTTTTACCGGAATGGAGGCTGGTCTCTGGATCGGGATGATCCATTGGCAGCAACAATATAATAGCGCTCAGAACGCATTCTACTCCTATTCCGACACTCACTTTTGTGTAGAGCGCTATGCAAATTTCCTGGATTCAACGCTGGCCCTCGATAGCGCCACGCCGTCTGCTCACGTCCACAGTTGCGATTGGAGGCAAGTCAGCCGGAGCGACTGGAACTCGATCAACCAGGCGGAAGCCAAACTCGATAGCTTGACGAGCAATCAGCTCAACCCCCCGGATTTTCACCATCGTCTCGTTAACCCAAACGACGATGAGCAGCAATACAACGAGATGATCTCGAAATATCCCTTACAATTCCTTAGCGGATGGGATAATCTTTCCAATTTGAATACGGCGTCGTTCATGCGCGCGGACGCCCAGCACCAAGCCGATATTGCCAATGATTTCCTATTTGGAATTATCCTGAATCATGTGCTCTCCGCCATCGATGCCGCGCTCCTGGCGCGCGATCATAATTCTCCCATCCATCTGCATGGCGATCTAATCCAACATTCCTATCCCGATGGCAGCATGGGATTCATTCCCACGGCAAATATCGAATATCGATTCTAAAGTTTCATTTCTTTACTGTATTGCGTCTTCGTATTTTTCGATTCCGTCCGTCCGTTCGTTCATGGTGCAGCTTCTGGCGGCGTAGTTCCTCGCCATCGGAACCGGAGCTAACTGGTTCCGGAGTTTCTTCCGCCAATCGGAAATCGACCTGCCGCTTTTCCTCGCTCACTTTAACGAGTTGTACTCGCACGGCATCGCCAATGCGAAAGCGGCGGCCTTCATTCTTCGCTCCGTGGCGTCCCGGCCGCTCGAAGAGCGTATAATGCGCTTCATCGTATTCGTAATATCCCGGAAGGTTGCGGATGTGGATGAGTCCTTCCGCGCCAGAGGCGAGTTCGATAAAAATTCCGAAATGCGCTACGCCGGAAATCACTCCGTCGAATTCCTCGCCTAATTTATTCTTGAGAATATGAATCTGCGCGAGCTTTACCGAAGCGCGCTCGGCTTCCGTGGCGCGGCGTTCCATCGCGCTCGTTTGGTTTGCGATCTCGGGAAGCAGTGTGTAGTAATGATGCTCGCGCTCGCGATTCATGCCGCCGGGGCGCTGGTATTCCGAAAGCATACGGTGGACGATGAGATCGGGATAGCGGCGAATCGGGGAAGTAAAATGCGTGTAGTGCAAAAACGCGAGGCCAAAATGGCCAACGTTATGCTCCGCATACACCGCCTTTGCCATCGCGCGGAGCATGAGCTGATTCAGCAAATGTTCTTCCGGTTTGCCTTTAAGCGATTCGAGAAATTTCTGAACCGTCTTCGGCGTCGGATTCTCAGCGGAGAGCTTGTAGCCCAATGTTTTTGCAAGCTGTGCCACTTCGCGGACTTTTGCGGGGTCCGGCTCGGCATGAATGCGATAGAGAAACGGCCGCTCGCTGCCTTGCTTGGCTTTGCGCGCAATGAATTCCGCGAGCGCGCGATTGGCCGCGAGCATAAAATCCTCGATCATGCGCATGGAGCCAAGCCGCTCTTTCCTCACTGCATCCACCGGCTCGCCATTCTCGAAAAGAAATCGAAATTCTTCCGATTCAAAATCGATCGATCCGGCTTCTTTTCGCAGGTCGTACATTTTGATGCTAAGCTCGCGCATCTGGCGCAAAAGCTTTGCATATTTCCCTCGGCCCGTCGTGATGCGGCGTTCGGCTTCCTCGTAGGTGAAGCGCATCACGCTGCGAATCACCGTCTTTCTAATTTCCGCCGATTTCACGCGGCCTGTTTCAGGATCGATCCGAAGGAACGTGGAGTAGGCAAGCTTATCTTCATCGGGACGCAGTGAGCAGAGTTCGTTCGAAATGCGCTCCGGCAACATCGGCGTGACGCCACCAACAAGATAGACGCTCGTGCCGCGCTGGAGCGCCTCAATATCGAGCGCCGAATCTTCGCGCACGTAATGGCTCACGTCCGCAATGTGAACGCCGACGGTGACGCTGCCATCTGGGTTCGAAGTAAGCGAAACGGCGTCATCGAAATCTTTCGCGTCCTCGGGATCGATCGTGAAGATTTGCTCGCCGCGAAGATCGAGCCGCTTTTTGATTTCGGATTCGGGAATCTCATCGGGAAGCTTATCCGCTTCTTTCGAAACGGCGGATGGGAACCCTTCTGGCAAATTGAATTCAGAAATAATCGCTTCATTCGTGAATCCTTCTTTTGCCTTGGCCGCCAGCGTGTGCAGCACGAATCCTTCCGGCTGGAGATAATTGTCCGTCCATTCGTACAGCTCGATCGTGACGCGGTCGCCTTCGCGCGCGCCGTGCAAATCTTTGCGGGCTACGAACACATCGCGCTTCATAGTCCCGCCCTCCGGGCGTACGAAAAACCCTTGCCGCGTCCGTTCAACCGTCCCAACTACGCGTTGCGTGGCTTTTCGAAGCACCGCCGTGATCTCCCCTTGCGGACGCTCGCCTTTTTTTGCGGCGAACAGATGGACACGGACAGAATCGCGGTCCATGGCCGTGGCCAAATTTCGCGCGCGAATGAGGACGGTATCGCCAATATCGAAATCGGCGGCAGGCGTGACGACGCCATTGCCGGTCGGCTGGACGCGAAGTTCCCCTTCAATTTCGGTTCGCTCGATGCGCGGCAAGCCATAGCGGCGGCGGGTTTCGCGGAGGATCGTGCCTTCGCGCTCAAGCACGTCGAGCGTTCGGCGAAGCGTTTGATATTCCGCGCTCGATGATTTAATCGCGAGCATCTTCGAGATCTCATTCGTCTTGAAGAGTTCGCCCGGATGATCGCGGAGGAGATCGAGAATCGTGTCGCGGAGCTGCAATGGCATGTTGGTGAGGAATGTGAAATACACCTAACGAAAAGTGAGGCGATGAAGCTCCGGGGGAAGGAAGCCTGCATCGCTCCTACGTCCCATGGGACCTATCAGTCCCATAGGATAGCTGGGAAGTTCGACCGAATTGATGAGGTTGGCTGTTAGTTTTATAAAGACCTATGCCAGAGATAGCAACTGCGAACCAACAAAGAACGACTCCCCCGCCTGCGGCGGGCGCGCCATCCGGGCTGCCTTCGCTTAGCCATCTTAAAGGCCTGACTCCGAAAAAACTGGATGCGCTCGCAAAAGCGGGATATGAATCGCTGGAAGATTTTGCGTTTCATTTTCCGGGCCGCTACCTCGATGCGCGCGAACTTGTGCCGCTAAACGACCTTCGGCGGCATTTACGTCAGCCCGTGAGCGTGCGCGGCAAAGTTATTTCGACGCAATATATTCCGAGCCGCGGTCGCGGCCGGGCGTTAATCTCTCTGAAAGATGATTCCGGCGGCGCGCTGCAACTTGTCTATTTCGATTATCCCGATTGGCGCGCAAAACAATTTCGTAAGGGCGATGAATATTTGGCCGCGGGCTATGTGGGCGAGTTTCGCAACATCATTCAAATCGTGCAGCCGCCGTTCATCGAGCATCTTACGAATCCGGAAGAATTCGTCCAAGGGCACGTCCTGCCGCTCTATTATTTATCGCCCGCGCTTCGGAAAGCAGGGTTTAACGATAAGTTTTTTCGCGATCTGATTCATCAGGCGGTTGACGAATGCGAACGAAGCGGCCTCTTCAACGAAATACTTCCCACAAACTTGCTCGAACGGTATCATCTCCTGCCGCGTGTGCAGGCGATCCATGAAGTTCATTGGCCCACCAGTCCGGAGGGCGTCCAGCTTGCGCGGCATCGCTTGAAATATGAGGAAGTATTCTTCATGCAGCTTCGCCTTTCGATGGAGCGGCAGCGTATGCGTTCCAGTGTGACGGGTGTTGTAAAATATGAGGTCGATCATCTGCTGGCGGCGCTCAAAAACTCGGACGAACCAGCGTTGACGACTTCCGGGCCTGCGGAGCAAGTGCTCGCCACGCTGCCATATAAACTCACCGGCGGACAAGTGCAAGCTTTGCGCGAAATCCTCCACGATATGTCGAAATCGGGCGGACGGACCTATCCGATGAACCGACTGCTTCAAGGGGATGTCGGCAGCGGAAAGACGATCGTCGCATTGCTGGCGATGCTCGTCGCGATAGAAAATGGTTATCAGTGCGCGTTCATGGCGCCGACGGAAGTGTTGGCCGCGCAGCATTTCGATACGCTTTCAAGAATTCTCGAACCCACGAGCATTAAAACCGCGCTGCTGATTGGCGGTCAGGGCAAGCGCGAGCGGAAACAAATTTTGGATGCGATTGCCACCGGCGAAACGCACATCGCCGTCGGTACGCACGCGCTGATTCAAAAATCCGTCCGGTTTCAGCGACTCGGATTCGTGGTGACCGATGAGCAGCACCGTTTCGGCGTCGCGCAGCGAAAGGCGCTCATCGAAAAAAGCGCAGACACAGCAAGCCCGGAAGAATTCGAACACGATATGTTCCGCATTCAAATCCATTCGCCCGCCGCTGTTACGCCAGACGTACTATTGATGACGGCCACACCCATTCCTCGAACGCTCGCGCTCACGCTCTATGGCGATATGGAAGTGAGCACGATCCGGGAACTGCCGCCGGGAAGGAAGCCGATTCAAACGATGCTCTTTTACGAGCACGATCATCCCGTGATATACAAAGCGGCGATCCGGCGGATCGAGGAGCGCGGCGAGCAAGTCTTTATCGTGTATCCTTTGCGCGAAAAATCGGTGAAAGTCGATTCGGAGGCGGCGGAGAAAGCGTTCGAGTATTTGAAGGCGCACGAATTCAAGAAATTTCGCGTCGGCCTCGTGCATGGAAAAATGTCATCGAACGATAAGCAGGAAGCCATGCGCCGATTTCGGGGGAAGGAATTCGATGTGCTCATTGCAACCACGGTGATTGAAGTGGGCGTCGATGTTCCGAACGCGACGGTGATGATTATCGAGCACGCGGAACGGTTCGGCCTCGCGCAATTGCACCAGCTTCGTGGCCGCGTCGGGCGCGGAAGCGGGGATTCGGCATGTGTACTTGTCGCAAGCGAAAAATTAGCTCCCAGCGAATCCATGCAAACGAGCGATGAGATCGAGCAATCCTCGCTGGCGCTCGAACGGCTGCGGACGCTCGTCGCTACCTCCGATGGTTTCGAGATTGCGAAAGCGGACTTACAAATTCGTGGAATCGGAGAGCTTATGGGACTCAAGCAATCCGGGAAAGTGCGGCTACGGCTCGCCGATCTGACGCTCGATACCGGTATCGTAGAACAAACCTTACACGACGCGGATGCGATGGTTGCTGCCGATCCGAAGCTCCGAACGCCCGCAAACCGCGCCACCCGCGAGGAATTCCTCCGGCTTTACCGGGACGCGGAATCCTATCTGCATGTTGGCTAATCGGGGAACTGCTTTGCTAAAAAAGCTGTCAACTTGAAGTTCCGCTTCATTCAACCTGAGACTCTTTGCCAGCCGGAACGTTATCATATATGTGCTCAACCCTGTGGAAAAAATGGTTTGCCGGAGCAACGGTGGTCCTCGCCGTCCTCCTTGTTGCACTCCTCTGCTCGCAGCACCGCGATCGCTTGATCGCAGGTTCCTATCGTGCTGTCGATTCTTCCGCACGATTGGTTCCGGGGGATTCGCTTCGATTCCTCGCTCCCGCTTCGCTTTCGGACGGTCCAGGATTTTTCGATGCTGTTTCCGCACTCCGAACGTTCGATAAGACGTATCCTCTTCGTGCCGGAGATGCACTCCCTACGCTGGATGATCCCGATACCTGCCTTCGTTTACTCGAAGAGGGTCATCCCGTTCATTGCTACAATGTCGATATTGCCGCTGCCGTTATTCTTGCAAACGAAAAAATACCCTCGCGACTTTGGGACTTAAATGGTCCCATCGAACTCGGCGGCGATGGGCACAATCTACTCGAAATTTTCGATGGCGGTTCGCGGCATTGGAAAGCAATAGATCCCTATTATCATTGCTATTTTATCCTCGGACAAGATTCCACGCCAATTAGCGTTACAAAGCTTCGACGCGTGCTCCTCACGTCGCCCGAATCGGTCCATCTCGTGCGATATTCGGATACCTCGGGAGAACGGCCGGAGAAGAATATTATATCGGAATTAAAATTTCTCGCGCCTGGCGCCATGCTCCATGCCAATAATGATTTCTCCTGGCGATACGATCATCGGTATGGCTGGCTGACGGGAGTTGCCGCGCCGCTTTTCGATAAGCTCCCGTTGCGCACGGCCCGCGGAGTCCGGACCATTATGCTGGGAGGACAGGATCGGCTCTATGTCATCGAAGACCGATTCAGTCCGCACTTTCCATTCACTTTGATGAAGGGGATTTTCTGGATGCTTGCAACGCTATTCGGAATCTCTTTTATCGGAATGATTCTGACGATGCGTTCGAGAAGCGTTAAACATTCAGCTTAATTTGCTCTTTGCCGCACCGCCTCGAATAGCGCGACTCCCGCGGCCACGCTTGCATTGAGCGAAGCGGTTTTGCCGGAAAGTGGAATCGAAGCAAGCTGCTCGCAACGCTCGCGTGTCAACCGATGAAGGCCTTTTTCTTCATTCCCAACTATAAGACAGATCGGACCGGTCAGACTGATTTCATAAATCGACTTTTCAGCTTCACCGGCCAATCCGCAGCACGAAACGCCAAATTCTTCCTGTAGCTTTCGAATCGTCTGTTCGAGATTACCGATTTTTACAATGGGTATATTATTCGCCGCGCCCGCGCTTGATTTATAAACAGCGGGCGTTAGGACCGCACCGCGTTTCGGAAGCAGCACCGCCGTTACTCCGGCAGCCTCCGCAGAGCGGAGAATCGCGCCGATATTGTGTGGGTCTTCGATGCCATCAAGCGCGATGAGGAGAGGACACCACCCCCCAGCCCCCTCCTCTTCCAGAGGAGGGGGAGTTAAGACATCTTCTAATTCCTGATATTCCCGCTGCGCGATAAGGACGATCACGCCCTGCGAATCGACATCGGTTGCGGTGCGGCGTTCCAACTCGCGGAATTTCGTGCGGTCTAACTCGGTGTGAATGACGCGATGCGTGTGAATAAGATGCAGTAACTCTCCAATCTGCGGGCCGTGAATGCCATGCGCAAGATAGACCTTCTCGATTCGCGCGCGCGAAGCGTCATCGCGCAACAGTTCCAGCGCGGCGCGGCGGCCGGCAACATAGGTTTGATTCGAATCCATCATTCAATAATATTTAGCTCTGGCAGCGTTGGCTGAGTTCCAAGTTTTCTCAATAGTGTCTCCACGGCCAATTCCGGCGTTGCGCAAAGCTCAATGAAATCGAGCCACGGCCTGAATTGCTCCTCTCTCTGAACGTATTCGACAAATCCCTCCCAGCTTTTTCCGATCAGAAGGAGCGGCTTCCTCTCGATGAATCCCTTCGTCATGTAATCCCACGCCATGGCAACTTCAGCGAGCGTTCCGGTGGAGTTCCCAATCGCGCACCAGGCATCGGGAAGATCGAGGAGTTCCATCAGCCGGTCGGTCGCGCTCTTCACGCGGATTTCGCGCGTGAGATATTCATTCGCATCTCGCCCTTTTGCGAAATACACTTCCGCCGTAACGCCTATCGCCGCGCCTCCGGCCTCGCGCGCGCCTTTCGAAGCGGCTTCCATCACGCCATCGTAGCCGCCCGTCACAACTGCGAAACCAGCACGGGCGAGAAGGTTACCAAGACGTTCGGCATCGTCTAATAAACTCCCCCTCCTAAAGAAGGAGGGGGTTGGGGGGTGGTCCTGCTCGCTCGAAGAGACCACCCCCTGTCCCCTCCTTCTTAAGGAGGGGGAATTACCAGGTCCAAACACTGCCACGAGTTTTTTCATCAGTCGATAAACGCCCAGGTTACGTCGAGCCGCAAATGGAATCCATTGCGGGGATAGAGTGCAACATTGTAATACGGTGCGCCAAGAATATTCAATAGTTCCACATTCACCTGCGCGCGGCGATCGACTTCGGCCGAGAGCAAGACATCGAGCGCGAACTGCGGCGCCAGCAGCGCCGCATCGGGAACCGGCTCTATTCCCGAAGCGAGCTTCGAATAAGCAAGGCCTCGATACCCATAATAATCGGAGGCCGGATCGTAGGTAAGCTGCGGATCGAGCTGACTATAATACCGCACACGCGGGCCAACGATAAAGCGAAGATTGCTTTCCTTTACTTCGTTCTCGAAATAAATGCCGGCAAATCCGAAGAAGCGGTTCGGAAGATTGCTTTCGAGCGAAGGCGTCAGCGTATAGGCGCTGAGCGGAACGGTCTTTGGAAAATAAGTTACCGCGCTGGACCAATGAAATTTCGAAACGTAGGCATCCAGATCGAGCGTGTAGGATTGCGAATGCAAATCCGCGCTGGAAAAACTGGGCGGCGTGCGGATGGTATCGTTCGGATCGGCATAAATAATTCCCTCCGGCTCGTGCCTATCGAGAAAACCGGCGTGAATGAAAAGGCTGTCCACACTCGAAAATGGGAAATGCGCGTCGAGCCACCCGCCAAGATTTCGCAGTTGATAGGTGGCCGTCGGGTTGGGGCTGAGCGTTGCGCGATCTTTGGAATAATTGTAACTCGCGGAAAAAGAAATCGCGTTCGTAAGGCCGATGGAGCCGGACATTCCCGCCGATGGCAGCACCATCGGAGCAAGCGGCCCGCCGGCAACGGAAAGATTGGATTCGATTGTCCGAGCAAATCCAAACAGCGAAATGCGCAGGGCGGTCTTGAGCGCGAGCGAATCGCTCGCCATCGCCGAAAGCCGCGACTCCGTGAGCGAGGGTGAGAACGTGAAGACCGGATCTTTGGTGATGCGCTCGGCATTTCCCTGCACCCGCGCGCTCGTCATAAAATCGCCGATAGCAAGGATCAATGGCTGGTCCAGCGTGGCGCCAATTCTGGTTCCCGTTGCGACATTCGAAACAAACGTTGGGAAAGTACTATCCGGCGAAAGAATCCGCCGGGATTCGTAAGACCAAAAGCCCGAAAGTTTGGTACGCGCGCTCGCGAGCAGAGGAAGCCTGAGTTCGGCCAATCCATCCGCGCGAATACGATGGTCGAACGTATTGATATCATGCACGGGCGCGATCACTTGATCGAAAATATTATTCGAATCGACCTCCTCGACGCCGCCATTCAACCCGCTGAACGCGGTGGTGTACTGACCCCACAAAAGAAAATCGAGTGTTTTCGACTGCGCCCTGGGCGTGGCATAAAAAGAATCGAGCTTCGCCTCGGTCATCGTGCTATCATGCGGAACCCGTCCGAGATAATGGTCGAATGTCATTTGTCCGCGCGCGCTCCACATATCGATTCGCGGATTGAATGTCACGTCATAGGGCGAGGGTGTGCTGCCGGAGGAATGGCGGTGAATGCCAAAGGCAAAATTGGTGGCGCGGGAAGCGTTGAGGCTGAAAATGCCATCGAAATTGGAATTATCGTGCGCGAGGTCCTGCGTGAAGTGAATGCGCGAATACGGCACGGGCGCGCGAAAACGCTCGATGGTGAAGTTGGCCATGTCACTCGCCGCGTAATCGGCGCCCTCTTCCGCGCTTCCTTCGGCGGCGCTGTTGAAACGGATGGAGCTATAGTCGTCAATCGGGAAATAATCGGTGAGCGTCACGCCATTCAGGATGCTGTTCATCGGCAGCACGCCATCCATCATGGTCGAGGCAAAACCTTCCGACGTGCGCGACGTGCTGACGAACGATTCACGGCCATAGCCCTCGTCACTCAATAGGAGCGGGTAGGGACCGCCGGACTCCTCGAACAGCTCCGGCAGCGAATTCGGCGAACCGTAATACCGCTCTGCTTCGCTCGTATAAAAAAGATCGCCGCCATTTCTTTCGACCTGCGGCCGCCGCCACAACCCTCCCTCGGCTTGCGTGGTGTGTGACAAGGTCGAATCGTTGCGCGGGCTGCTCTCCTCTTTCCGGAGCGCGGCGTGGCCGGTGTCCGTAATCGGACCGGACTGCGCGCGAACGCCGGCGGCGAAAAGGCCACAGAAAATAAGTAGAAATAATGTAGTGCGCAAAAGATTATCTTCGAAGTAAACAAAACGACTCTCATACGCGTAAGTGTTCACTAAATCCTAATGCCTCTTTCCGAAATCCAAAACCCCATACCTAATATCCATTACCCGCTTCGCATCGCCCTGTTCGGCTCGACCGGCTCGATTGGCGTGAACACGCTCGATGTCGTCCGGCGGCATCCGGAGCGGTTCGAGATTACCGCGCTGGCGGCGAACCGGAATATCGAGGTGCTCGCGGGGCAGATCGCGGAGTTCCATCCTAAGGCCGTGGCCGTGGCCGATGAGAACGCGGCGGCGAAGCTCGCTTCGCTCGCGGCAGGGCGGCCCGAGACGGGATGTGAAGTGCTTTCGGGAACGGAGGGACTTCGGGAACTTGCCCGCCGCGATAGTTACGATACCTTCATCGGCGCGCTCACCGGATTCGCGGGCTTCGCGCCGACGCTCGAAGCCATTCTGCGCGGAAAACGAATCGCGCTGGCTAACAAAGAGACGCTTGTCGTCGCCGGAGAACTGCTAACCGCGCTCGCCGCACGCACGGGCAGCGAAATCATTCCCATCGACTCGGAGCATTCGGCAATCTACCAATGCCTTGCCGGAGAATCGCCGGAGAGTATTCGCCGGATTATCCTGACGGCGAGCGGCGGGCCATTCCGAACGCTGCCGAAGGAATCATTCCCGAATATTACACTGGAGGCGGCGCTCAAGCACCCAAAATGGAAGATGGGCCGCAAAATCACGATCGACTCGGCCACGCTGATGAACAAAGGCCTTGAAATCATCGAGGCAAAATGGCTTTTCGGAGTGCCGATGAATAACATAGAAGTCGTGGTCCATCCGCAGTCGATCGTCCACTCACTTGTGGAGTTTGTAGACGGAAGCGTGAAGGCGCAGCTTGGAATGCCGGACATGCGGCTGCCGATTCAATACGCGCTCGCCGCGCCGGAACGGCTCGATCAGTCGTACGATCTGCTCGATCTCGTTAGTAGCAGCCCGCTCGAATTTTTCGCTCCCGACCTTGATAAATTCCCATCGCTGGCTCTCGCGCGCGAGGCGGGCGAGCGCGGTGGACTCTATCCCTGCATCCTGAATGCCGCCAACGAAGTAGCCGTCGCCCGGTTCCTCGCCGGAGGCATCGGCTTCATCGAAATCCCACAAATCATTCGCAAAGCGCTGGATGCCGCGGATACATTTGGGGCGATTTGGCAAATCGCCCCACACCACTCATCGGTCCCGGAAATTGCTGCCGCGCTCCAACGGATAACCGAATGCGATCGAACGGTACGCGAAAGCGTATAGGGCCGCGATTATTTTTGCGCGCTCGATATTATTTTTGCGCGCTCGCCGCGGAGGCCTTGACAAAATGGCCATAGAACTTCAGCCACTGGTTGCTCCCGTCGCGGGAATTCGAGGTGATAAATACGACCTTCGCAAACGGACCGATTGGGCGGTGGTCAGCCGAAAGGCGAAGTTCAAGCTTCGTCGATTGGCCCGGCGCGACTAAGGTATCGGCAAGGGACGCCACCGTGCAGCCGCACGTCGGGCGCACCTGCGTGATATGGAGCATCGCGTCCCCGGTATTCCGAAGCAGGAACGTCCGAACGGCATAGCCGCTGTTCGGCACCGCGCCGAAATTCGACGCGCTCGTATCGATGACGAGCCGCGGGCCATGCGTTACCGGAGTTACCGGAGTTACCGGCGAAAAAGTAAATCCACTGCACATCGCTAAAATGGCTGCTAACGAGACGAGGTATTTCATTTTATTTTTTTGAAAAGAGTTATTCGACGGTATGTAAAAACCACGAACGGGGCGGCTGGGTTCGCTGAAAAGCCAACGCTACACGAGCAGTGTAACGGGTAACATTCGAAGGGTCATCAAAACAATGGGCTCCGCAGCAGTTCCTTCGTTGAGGGACTTAAAGAGGGCCTAAGCGTTGCACTTCCCACCGAACCGTTTCCCTCATTTGCGATATGAGGGAAACGGCTGTCTGAGCGTTCAGACGGGTGGAAGCGCAATTGTGATCGCTATCGCCTTCGGCCGTTCTGGTGCGAGCCAGAGAGACGGCTTCGATTTTTTACGGATGCTGTTCTTAATTTCATCCGCTGGCGATGCGAGGTGAGAGAGTTGCTGGTTGTTAGTTGCTGTAACTACCAGGGAAAAAGATCGGTGTGTTATTGCATCTCGGCCGGATCGAGCACGGCGATGCTGTTGGATGACGTCCAGATTACCTGAACGACTTTTCCATCCTGAAGCGAAATGTTCATCTGAATGCCCTGCGGCACGATCTGGTTATTGATCGTCACCGTATTCGCGGTGCCAAAAATCTGAACCGGCACGGTCATGTTGCCGCCGACATTCGCGTAATAATTTCCGTCCGGCGTGGAAACCGTTACCTGCCCGAGCGCCTCAGCCTGCTGGTTCGAAATCTGAAATGCGTTCTGGACGTCGCTCGCGAAGGCTTGCTTCGTGAAGCCGAGGGCGGCAAAGATCGTGATTGCGAGTACGAAGGTGAAGGTCTTCATTGTGGTCAAAGTCGTTGTTGTGATTCGAGTCGTGTTTTTTAAGAATTTCTGTTTCGTTCGAGCTTTGTAACGCAAAATTACCAGTTAATACATTAATTTTCAGGGCACTTCATAAGATTTTCTCCATACTATTATAGCAAAAAAAATGCGTTTTAAGCTTAAAATCGAGCTTCGAGTCAAGGAATTAATCATCTGCCGGTATGGTTTATTTAGATGATTATGATTAAATCACAGCAAATACAAGAAATAATAAGGATTATTAACACTTTTGGCAACAAAAGTTCGAAATCTCTATTTTTGTCAAAAAATAATTCTTCTCAAATTCATGTCCTCGCCCATAAATTCGCGTCTCAGGGAAAAGATGACGAGCGGGCATTCGCTATGGAGATTTTCGGATGCCCTGAAAACGACCAGACCTACATCCGCGTTCGCAGCCAGCTAAAGCGGCTTTTGCTCAGCCGCCTCTTTCATCTCGATATTCGGACCGGTTCGCTGCTTCGAAAAGCGATTTACCGTAACGCGAAAGAGGTATTCTGCATCCGCGTTCTCGTATTCTTTAATGCCCGAAGTTTCGCAATGTGGCTCATTCCTCCCGCTCTGGAACGAGCGCGTAAATTCGAACTCACGTCCGATAGAATTGAATTGCTCTTGCAGCTTCGCCAAAATGCCACGATCAACGGCGATAAATCGGATTTCGCGAAATATTCTTACGAATTGGAAGAAGCCGAACAATTTCGGACGGCGGAAATGAAGATGCATGCGATGGACGAGGCGATCAACGTGGAATTAGTGGGAAAAGCCGAAGTGAGCGATCGGGCGCGGAACCTGGCGAATGAATCGCGCCCAAAAGCGGCGCGGCTTTTCGAGGAATGTCCGACCTTCAATATCGGCCTCGATTATTTCCGTATTGCCACGCTCGCGGCGGAAGCTTCCAACGACTACGCGGATAATGTCCGGCTTTGCCAGCAAGCCGAGCAGTTTTTAAGCGGCTTCCCACATTTGATAAACCCATCTATCCACGGCCAGTTTGCCGTCAAGCGGCTGACTTCCGCGCTGGCCATTCACGATTGGGAGTCTTTTGCTTCCGCGCTTAAAATTTGCGAAACTCGATTCACTCCTGGCGGAAATAACTGGTATGTCTGGAAAGAGTATGAGTTCCTTCAGCTTCTCCATTCGAACCAGTTGCGGGAGGCGGAAACGCTTCACCAGAGCATTGCCGCAAGCGACCGCTTCGCTTCGCAGCCGGAGCAGGTGCGGCAAAAGTGGATGCTCTTCGGGCACTATGCGGAACTTGCATCCTGGACGCTGGACCAATCGGTCCCGCTTATTCGACGCAAGACGTTCGAGCGGATCGCGCGCGAACTGCCGATTTACAAGCGGGACAAAGCGGGCTACGACGCGGCGCTCCTTATTTTGCAGCAACTTTTGTTCGCCAGCAGCGGCAATCTGGATGGGATGATCCAAAAGTCGGACTCGCTCAAGCGCTATATTTCGCGCTACTTAAAAAACCGGCGCGATACGCAGCTTTATGCGTTCCTGAAGATGCTGATCCTGCTGCAAAAATGCGATTTCGACATCGCGCAAGCGGAGCGCCGTGGCGAGGAGTACGTCGCGCAATTCAGCCGCTACGGCCGCGAGATCGTCGATGAAAAACAAACGCTCCCCTACGACCTGATGTGGCGCTGGATCGCGGACTGGACGAAACAGCACGCCCCGAAATACCAAAAGTCCACCCCGAAAAAACCCGCGCCCGCCAAACCCGAGGGACTCCCCTGGCGACAGGTGGTGAC
>DASRZC010000117.1:0-19614 GCA_035686785.1 Kapaibacterium sp. (SeqCode) | reverse complement strand
GGTTACGTTGACGAGATAAAGCGTCGCCCGCCCGGATTCGAAAATTACCGGCGCCATGAACGTCGCAATGCAGGAATCACCCACGGTTTGGTAGGAGCCGAGCGAAGTCCAGACTTGCCTTCCATTTTGCTCGATGCGCAGGATCGGAATGTCCGATTTCACCCATCCAATCAGCCGATCCGCCGTGCAGGACGCGCGAGTAACGGCGTGCGTAGGATCCGGATTTTCGAACACAATGATGCCAAGCTGCCCCGGCACGATGGCTTTTGGCAGGCTATACACTTTGAGCTTTCGGGCGTTCGCGGTTCCGAACGCAAGAAAGGTGAAGAGAAGAACGATTATCGAAATGATCTCATATCGGCTCTTTTTCATAGTCTATTTTTCCATGAATGGTAAGCAGGGTGGAGGTATGAATCTAACAATAAGAATACCCCTTCCTGTTCGCGCTATTTTTGGATCATCGGTGATCCTCGGACCATGAGCCACGCGCCGGCACGCACGCGGGTCATGGTAGTGTCATCCATTGCGGACTCACCTTCCGGACGAAATACCCGGAGCACCTCGAACCGTTCGAGCGGCAAGGTTTTGAGAAGCGGCGGCCCAGACTCGTGCGAAATATCTTCGAGGATTGGCTCCTCCATCAAATCGGTCATGCCGCATTGCATGATAAGGAGATCGCCCGGATGAATGAAATCGCTCGTAAGATAATCGACGGCCGGCGGACGCGGAAGCTCGCGCGCCATTCGGGAAATGGCTTCCGCGGAATCCTTGAAGAGGAGTGGTGAACGAAGAATCCTTGCAATTCCCCACCGCTGCGCCAGCCTCCGAATGGCGAGGATGCCATATCCATTCAAGTCTCGGCCATAAGGTACGCTGGCCCATTCGAAGAAATTTTGCTCCGCCGCCGGTCCATCGAGCGATGGATGGATGGCCCGAGAATAGAACTGCGAAAATCCAAGATAATACCCTCCCACCGGTTCCGGAAGCAACCAGAAAGCTCGTGGATGATCGCTCATCCGTGTTCCCTGAGCCTCGATGCCGAGTACATCCTTCGTCAATCGGGCGTGGTCGTAATCGTTGTGGAGATACGCAAGATAATTCGAATACGAATGAAAAAGACCCCACGCGAATATCCCGAATGCAATGCCCACGGCAATTTTCCCAGCAATGCGGGGACGCGGTGGATGAGCGATCACCCACGAACCGGATGAGCGATCATCCACGTGTTCGCGGCGTTGAACCAGCGAAGCCGCGAGGGCAACGATCAGCAAACATGCAAAGGGCACGATCATTACCATATATCGTTCGAAGCTCCGGCCCAGGATCGAAATAGTTACGAGATCGAACACAACGAAAAGCATCATGTGCGCAATGGATTTTCTCCGTTCGCCGCGAAGCACAATCGACATTATCACTCCGGCGGTAAGCGCGATCTCGGTTATTCCAAAAAGAATAAGGTGCAGCTTCGTCCAAAAAAAATGGGCTGCTTCCATGGCATTATAGCTTCCGCTCTTATTCAAAAAAGCGAAGAGCCAGACCGGGGCGTCATAAGGCCAGGGCACGAGCGTGGCGAACGATCCGAGCGACATCAGAACAAAGCAAAGGAATGCACGGCGAACGGAGTAGCGCCGTGCCACAACGCCCGCAGCCAGCCAGAGCGCACCCGGAACAACGGCGTTATACTTCATCAGGAAGGCCGCTCCCCAAAGAAGAAAGATAAGCAACAACTTCACGCCTATGCTATGAACGGCCTTTCTCTTGAGCGGCGTAAGATTTTGTGGATCGTGCGCGGTACTCGCGGCGAAATAATCGAATGCAATGCAGCCGAGCAGGATAAAGAATAATTGAAACGTATCGGCGAAGAGAACGCGGTTAAAGGCAACGGCAAAGGGATGGATCGCGAACAGGAGCGCCGTTACCCCGGCAATACGCTCATCGAACAGTCGCCGCGCCAGCCAATACACGAACAAAATCGAAGCGGTCCCAAAGACTGCCGCCGGCAGTCGCAGGAGAAATGGAGAGTCAAGCCCGCGCAGCCCAAGCAGATGAGCAATCAACCATACAAACGGCGCGTTCGAATCCGCATCCCAAAGAGCCGTGTGATTTCGTAGCATATCCCGCGCGCCGATTGCGACGGAAGCTTCATCAAGCAGCAGGGAATGCGACCCGAGCGCCCACACTCGCACCACAAAGCCGGCGGCCATGGCGAGGGTGAGGGCGATCGGCCCAAAACGACGGGGATTGTGCGGGGAAGTAAAACTTATGAAACAGGAAATGAGCTTTGCCCCTCATTTGTTTCCATCTTCATAATTTATATTCCATCTTTCGTCCGCCGTCTTGTGCCACCCAGCCGTTTTGGGCTGCCCATGCTCTACGCCGCCGCGCTGCTGGCGGTAGCGTGGCACTCGCGCTTTGCCATGCTCAGCAACGATGTTTTTCCCCTCCGCTGGCAAGCGGAGCACCTTTCGCTATACCATCCCGAAACTTTTTTCGACGGTTTTTTCCCCATTGGCTATCCCCTGCTGCTTCGTGTTATGTCACTCACCGGAAATCCGGTGCTCGCATCGCTTCTTCTGCATATTGCCTTCGCGGCGTTTTATGTTGTGCTTGTTCGCCGTTTGCTTCCCGCTATCCTCGATAGCGCCGCCGCTCTCGTCGCGCTGCCGCTCGTGCTATTTACTCCGCAAATCGCCGGAAATGTGCTGAGCGTGACGCCCGATTTCCCCGCTGCATTCTGCGTCGTTGCCGCATTTTTTCTCTTTACGCGCGGGGATACCGGGCGAAATATATTCCTTGCGGGCGTGTGCATGGGAGCCGGTTATCTCTTTCGGACGCACGTCATCATATTGGCAGTAAGCTTCGCGCTCGCAGTTCTCCTGCTCGAAAAAAGTCATCGGCTGCGCACGGTGTTTTGGTTTTGCGTGGGCGTGCTTCCCTTTGTGATAGCGCAGGGGCTGCTGCAAGTTTGGTCCGGTCATGGTTTTTTCGAAAATGCGCAAGCCTTCAATATCTGGCGGACGATGTATGGCATGGACTGGAACAACCCTCCCGCGTTGGGCGGCGCGAGTGTGCTCGATGTCATTCGCGAACACCCCCAGGTCTTTTTCGCGGCGTATTGGGGCGCGATTGTTCAGGGATCGCTCTATCTTCTGCCGTGCCTTATCGCGATGCCGTTCTTATGGGTTAAGAGAAGGAATCTCCCGCATCGGATGCTTATGGTCTTTACGATCGCCGCGCTCTTCTATCTCATACTTACTGCAATTGGGGGAAGCCCGCGCAATGTAGCACTTGTCATTCCCATTCTTGTTGCCGATACCATTTTCGTGATCGGTCTTGCCTTTGCGCGAGTACACGATGCTCGAAAGCAGGCCTTCGCTTTAGTGCTGGCCGTGCTGCTCTGGTGCTCGGGAATTATTGGAATCTTTATTTTTTCCAATCGCTCGACGCGAAGGGTGCGGGACTACACGAACGACGAACGGCTGCTGAATGTACAGTCCAAAGCAGATGCCCTAAAAGTTTATACGGACGATTTCGATTTTTATTTCCCCGGACTGCGGTACGAAACGCCACGGGAATCCGGCGGATGGCCGGAGGCCGGGCTGCCACATTACATCGAGGAATTTCCACACATCCGCGATTCCTCCGCGCGCGTTTTACATGACGATCTCGTGAAGAGCGGCGTTCACTGGGCCATGTTCCGCATTCCACCCTATGACGGGCGCGGAGCGGAAAGCGCAAGCAGCGATACCGCGCTCTTTCGTCCCATCTATCGCACGCCGATGCACGTAATTTATCGCGTTGAATAGCACATTATTGGCGCGGGATCGAATGCGCCGGTGGAATCCCCCACGCGCTGCCAAATGGCTTGCTTGCAATCCGCGTAATAAGGACTACGGACGTTGAGCATCCACACAAGCCGGAATGGAAAAGCTCCCGTGCTCGCAACCGGCTCGAATTCGTTGGTTCGTGCGAGGCCGTAGGCATCTTCCACAAAATCCTCGCACGAATCTCGTGAGTAGATAGGCAAGAGAAGAATATCGGGACGTTCCGATTGCACAATAGACTCACGCATTGCAACCGTGCGAGCATGGGCAATTCGCGCATCGTTCAAGCCGAATAAATCAATGTGATGGACACCAGATTTATAGACCACATATCCCGCGTCGCCATAGGCAAGCCGGAGCGAATCCAGGTGCGGAAGAAGCCGAAGATCGGTCACAATTGGGTCCATGCTCGCATCCCAGATTTCTTCATGCGCATCGAGCGATTGCTTCGTTCGCGGTGAAAGCATCGACAAGCTAAGATGTGCAACGAGTGCCAATGCCGCGAAGACTGCGAACGGTCGAAGTTTTCGCCGAGTGGCAAAATCGCGCGCGCCAATTGCCGCGGTGATACATAACATGGAAAAGGCCGGCCAAAGGAAACGGTCATAAAGCCCTTCGAGCGGAAGCACGAAAATATAGAATGCGAGAAGCAAAACGGCCAATGTGCTGACCATTAGGATCGCGGCGTTTTTCCAGCCTCTTATTCCAAGCGACAGTCCAACAAGAACAAGTGCGCTACCGACGAAGAGCCGAACATATTGCAATCCGGGAAAAACCGAATGAGTACTTGCAAGCACTTTGACGTAAAACGAATTTGGCAGCAAATCGCCGAAATACCACCATTTCCATAGTGCATACAGTCCAAGAGCGATGACGAAAGCAATCGCCGCTTTTGTAGCAGTACCCTTCAGGATATGGAGAATGGAGCCACGAAATAGCGGCTCGAAGCCGGCGGCTGCAATGAAAATAATAGCCCCGAGCAAAACGCCCTCCGGCCTCGTAAGCGTAGCAAGAAAAGCCGCTCCGTAAGCAGCGAACAATTGGTTCCGATTCGCGAGCAGAATCGCAAGCGCGCAGAGCATCACGAAGAGGCTCGTTTCCATGCCGCTCATCGCATTGATCCAGGTAAGCGGCGTGAGCCAATAAAACGCGATCGCAAGCAGGCCCGCTTGTCTATCACGCACACGAGCGGCAATAGAAAAAATAATCAGGCCGGTGGCGATAGTGAATGCAAGTCCAAGTATTTGCGAAACAATAAGAAGATCGGGCGTTATGAATCGCGCGGCGGCAAGCAGGAGAACAAATAAAAGATTTGTAAATCCTTCCGTGTGCGGGGCGCCGATATTCCATACTAATCCGTAGCCAGAGGCAACATGCTCGGCATAACGGAATGAAATAAACGTGTCATCGAACGGGAAATGCGCGCGGAATTGCCAGGCGGCGACCGCTATCACAATACCAACGATGCCGGCAATTATTTTCATCGAGCAGCTGGTTGTTGCGCGTCCAGTTTGAAAAGCAAAACCGTATCCCGCCAATTGGAATGGTTGAAATAATCGCGGCCCACATCGCCGCTCTCGTCGATGTAGTGCGCGATGAGATGGCCAGATTGTACAATCCCTCGATAAAAGGGATCGTCGCGCGGCCGGTCTTTGGGATAGGATTGGGAATTATAAAGGACCGCATAGTTCACATGCTCCCGCGCGAAGAACGAATCGAGCGGTTCGATACGCAGGGGAAAGGAGATGAAGTGGTCCGTCATAACCCGAATGGAAGAATCCTGCGAGAGCCGGTCGAGCATCGGCGGCTCGGTAAGGACGAGCGGCTTGGAAGCAAGCGGCCACGTTGCGGTGATTTGCGCTTCTATAACCCTCGCGGCCTCCTTGTTGGATGCGCCGATGATGGAACCATTTGCAAACGCACGATTACTGTCGCCCCAGCCAAGGATGAAAGCGATAATGGCTATCGCCAGGGATGGAATCCATGCATATTTCCAACGCTCGGTGAGACGCGATAGCGCAATTGCAAGTCCCAAAAACATCAACGGAAGCACATGAATGAGATAATTGATTTCCGCTCCCTCGAGAAGCAGCCAACTGAAGCCTACTAAGAGCGAAGCGATTGCGAAGGTATGCCGATCTCCACGTCGCCAGATAAACGGAACGGTTACCGGCAGCAACAACACAATGGGTGCTTCCGCAATAATCTGCTTAACGCGCGTGACAATATTAGCAACCTGCACCGATCTGGAAAATGGCCGCAGAATCGGTATGGAATGCAGCACGTCATGGAATTGAGAGGCGCTCTTTGGGAATAATTCGAGTGAACCATTCGCCAGATAATATACGAGGATTAACGCAGCAAGCATGGAGAGCAAGCCGGCCACGGAAACCAGGGCCGCGCGTATGCGCCGCTGCGGCTGCGTGAACCAGAAGAAAAAAATAAGAGCCAGAGGGGCGAGCAGTGTAAGCAAGTGGATCGACGAACTCACCGCGAGAAACAAAAATACCGCACCATAGCCGAACCACCAAAGCGGCGAATGGGAAATGGGTGGAAGTCGCGGCGAATATTTAACCCCGATCGCGATTGCAAGAAGCACAATCATTCCCGCTAACAGATCGGGCCGCGCGGAATGGCTTGCGAAGAAAAAAGAACGCGTCGAAAGCAGCAACAGGATCGCAGTCGCCGATGCCATTCGAGAAGAACCCAGCATTCGCGAACTTGCGTAGAGTGCAAATAGCAAGGCAATGGAAAGTATGGCCGTGACGCATCTTCCTACAGCAACGGAATCATGGCCCGCGATCCATGCGGGCAGGCCATACAGCACTGCCGAAAGCCACGCCATGCCGAGGACCACTCCTTTGCCAGATTCGAGTTGCGATCCGACGGCGAGTGGGTAGCGCACGATGCCCGTAGTGATTTGCTGCGTCGCTTCGGTCATAAGCCACGTCTCATCGCCAAACCAGCGGAGTGAATTCGGCTCGGGAAAAACAAACAGTGAGCGAAGTTGCGACACGAGCAACGCGGCCGCCATTAGAAGCAGTAAGAATGGTAATATTCTTCGCACCCTTGATTCCACGTTTAGTTATGCAGTCGGTAAAGCCTTATGGTATCCGGTGCTCCGAGATCCGAATCAAAATACGAGCGCCCGATGTCCGTAAAGTACCCCGCCCGCTCCCAGAGCGGCGTTGCCAGCTTTTGAAGCGCTGATGTAATCGGTCCGACCTCGCGCATGTAATCGGGCTTCCATGCGCTGAGATACACGAGCGCGTAATTCACATGTTCCGCGTGAAGAACGGAATCGACATTTAGCGCGCCCTCTGGAAATTCTACAAACTGGGTCGTCATCAGGCGAACATTCGTATCGCGCAGAATTTCATGGACTGCGGGATTGAACGCGAGCACCAGCGGATAACTCGAATCCGCCTGCTCGATTTGATCGAGTGCCGCGCCCACCGCCTGATAATTATCCGACAGGAGTTGGTAACCTTTTCCATGGGCGCCGGGCATATCTCGAATAGCCATTATCGAAACCGTAATGCCGACTCCGGCGATAAGCCACGAGCGCCATTCTATTCTTACCAGTCTGTTCAGCGCGAGCGCAGCCACAAGGCTAAGCACGGGAAGAATATAAATGAGATAACTCGTCGGCGCGGAGCTTTCGAATTCAAGCCAGGAAAAAAGTACGACGAGTAGCATTGCAGCGTGCCATCTAACGTTCCAATGCCCGGCCTTTCGAGCAAGCTGGATAATAGCGAGGATTCCGATTAACGCAAACGCAAGGATGTATCCAAAACCAAATTCTTTGAGTGTTCCCCATCGTTGAGTGAAATTGGCAGTTTGAACAGACCGCGAATAAAACCGGAGCGCGGGAATATCGTGAATATTCAAAGCGAAGGAACCATGCAGCGATGATCCCCATAGGGCTTGTCCTCGCAGCAGCGAAACGCCGATCAACAATGCCGCGAACACGGCCGCTCCACCGATAAATGCGATAACAGCTTGTAACCATTTCGCGCGCGCGTGATAAACGACCGTCACAAAAGCAGCTAAGGCCAGCGCCAGCGTGACGTGGATCGTGATGAGAAGCGTGGCAGCAGTAAGGAAGCCAACGATCGCCGCGGTGACAATACCGTTCCACTTTGCTCTGTGACGCAAAAGTAAGTACACACCAGTAATAATCGCGAGCGCCGAGAGAATGTCATATCGCGCGGAATGGCTCGTGAGCAAAAACGAGCGGGAGGTGAGCAGGAGCAAAACGCTGAATAATCCGAGCAGCCGGTCGGAAGTGAGCCGGCGAACGATTTCATATAGCCCCACCAGCAGTGTGAAGGCGAGGACCGCCGTTACGGTGCGACCTAAGAGAACGATATCCATCGCGATGGGCGAAACGAGCGCAGCCGGAATGCCATAAAAAATCGCAGGAACCCACATATTCCCGAAGAGGATTCCGCTGCCATGCGAGAGGCTCGAACCAAGCGCATACGGATGCCGAAATACGCCGGTCAAAATTTGTGTCCGGAATTCAATCATGAGCCAGCTTTCGTCGCCCCACCAAAGATACGAGTCGGGCACGGGCATCGAATAGAGTGAGAGTAGCTCTATCATTACAATAATCGTGACGAGCGCAAGCAGCGCGAAGAATATCCATTCTTCGCTTTTCGCGCGCATCACCGGCGATACTGGGGCGGGAGGAATGTTATCGAGCAATGGGTGAAAATCTATATAGGGTCACGGTATCCAACGAATCCCTGGCATTCAACGTCGTTCCAGCAAAATAATCCCGGTGAACATCGAAGAATATTCCGGTCCGGCGAAACACGATGGTGCCGAGGCTATCCGCAACGGGCCGAAGTATCTTATAATCAGCAGAATAGGTCGCGCCATCGTGGGCGGCATAAAGGAGCATATAGTTTATACCAAGCCGTCGCAGTATGGTTGGCACCGGCGCATTCGACACTGGGAACCCAATAAGATGCGCGGTCATCAGACGAACGCTCGGCTCGTGTTCGAGCCATGCGATCGCCGGGTTCTGCGCGAGAACAATCGGCTTCGAATAGAATTGGCCTTTCGACTCTTGCATGATCGAATCGAGCGACGTGGCAAGCACGCCATGATTCTCTCGATCGAGTGTTCGGGCGAGAACGCCGACGCGAACAGTATCGCGGAACCCGAAGTAAAACATTAAAATACTGACAAGCACAATCGCTAAGTAAAACACTCGGCTTGGTTTCCACCGCGCGGAGATTGAAAGCATAATTGCGAGAATAAATAACGGCAACACCTCGATATAATAATAGAGCGCCGGACTTTGAAAGAGCAGCCAGGCAACGGCGATTATTATTGCCGCACCACTCAGCCATCGCTCACGAGCAGTGGCCGGAACTACTCTGCGTACCGCGACGCCACTTACAATCGCCAACATTAGAAGCACTAAGAATGCCGGCGCTTCGGACCACAAACCATGCACGCGCTCCAAAATATTTGCGACCTGCACCGACCGCGAGAAAGGACGAAGAATCGGAAGCCCGCCCGCCACGCTTTGAAATTGATTCGGAGCGGACGATGGCCCGAACAGCGAGATTGGAGCGCCGGAAAGCGCGTAAATGGAAAGCAGCACCGCCAGCATGACGACCGCTCCTCCCGCTGCGGCGAAAAGCGCAGCGGGGCTTCGATAACTTCGAAATCGCCACAGCATATAGAGCGTAATCGCGCCGAGCAGTGTAACGAGATGAATGGAAAGCGTAGCAAACAATACCACGATAACGCCATAACCAAAGTACCATCGCGCGGTTGGCATCCAGCGCCCTTCGCGGAGACGTTCATATCGCGCGGCGAGATACCATGTGAAGGCGAGCACGGTAAGGCTGGCGGCAATATCCAATCGCGCGGCGTGACTTGAGAAGAAAAAGCTTCGCGTGCTCATGAGCAATAATAATGCGAAAAGCGCGAGGAGGGGGGGAGCGTGCAGCCTGCGAAGCATCGTATACATCACAAAGAGCATCAGGAGCGCCAGCGCAAAGGTTACCGTTCTGCCAATTGTAACGAGATCGGCGGCGCGCGCAAAAATTATTGTTGGAAGGCCGTAGGCTGCCGCGGCCAGCCATGAATTTCCGCGGACAAGCCCATTCGTAACCGCGACGCTCGATCCCAGGCCCGTCGGAATTCGCGCGAAGCCATCAGAGAGTTCTGCGCGGAGTTCGAGCATTTGCCCGGTTTCATCGCCCCACCATCGCGCGCTATCCGGCTGCGGAAAAATATAGAGCAGCCGCGCCTGCGCCACCAGCAAAATCAGGAGAAGCGTCGCGACAACCATGATTGCCGGGCGCTCTATCCGTTTCGTTATTTCGAGCGAGGTCACTTAGCTTTGTAGAGTCGTAACGTATCAATTTCGTTCCACGCCGGATCGTCGTAGCTTCGCGCCTGATCGGTGAGCGTGCCGGTACGTTCAGACGCAAGTGAATAAAGCGAGTCCGCGATGTGCCGGAATGGGCTGTGCCACCGAACCGTCGAATATAATAAAAGATAATCGACATGGTACTCGCGCAAAATTTCCGGGAGGGGTTTGTTTTCGCTCCCGAATAGAAGGAGATGGTTTGTCATCAGCCGCACGTTCGGATCGGCGGCAATCTCGTTAATCGCCGGTTCATCGGTTAGAACAAGAGGTGGATGGGTTGCGGATGAAATTGGCCCGACAAGCGCGCGAATAGCACGCTGGTTAGCCATAACAAGGCGCTCGCCCACGGCGCCGAATTGTTCCTGAGAGATAATTGTAAAACCCGCGGCAATGATAAGCAATGGTATGAGGACATACGAGCGGTTTTGAACGAGGGGCGCAATCAATACCGCGCCACAAACAGCCGCTACCGGAAGAATGTAAATATTATAAAAAACCGCCGGGCCGCCAAACAATCCCCACGCCAGGATCAAAAGAATCGCATTTGCGAAAAAGAACCATTCGCGTGAATATGCCATGCGTGGCTGGCGCCCACCGCTGCGCCCCCGCCAGATTTGCGAGGCAATTCCAAACACAATCGTAACAACCAGCGGCCACGCCACGCTCCATACCTGGATCGCGCGATCAATCGTGTTGATCTTCTGCACTCGCCACGAAAGAAGATGCAAGATCGGCAATGAGTTTGCAACATTGTAGTATTGATTATATCCGTTCCCAAGCAGGCTGAGCGAGCCAGTGGATAGCCAGTAGGCGCCCACGATTAGAACGGAACCCAGCGCGAATCCGGCGAGCGAAATCGCGATGGTTTGCCACCGCCGAAAAACGCCAATTTTCCAAAGCGAGTAGATCGCCGGCAATGCGATGAGCGCCGGAACATGGACATACACCGCAACAGAAATAACCACGAGAAATGGAATGAAGAAGGCGAACCGATTACGCCGCGTGTTTGTAGCGCGCATCGTCGGCGATGCTACTTCAGTTTGCGATCCAGTGGCGGGATCGCAAGCTGAGGTTTGCGCTACAAATGCGATGGTGAGAAGAAAGAAAAAGAGCAGCACGGCCACGCCGGTCATCATATCGAGCCGCGCGGAATGACTCGAAAAATAAAACGCATTCGAGATGACGAGCGCAAAAACGCCTATCAGGGCCGCCGTTTGAGTGGCGCCAAGTCTCCGAGCCAGACGATAGACGAAGAATAAACTTATGAGCGAAAGAAGGAACGTAATTATTCGCCCGACCGCCACGGTGCTTGCCGCATTCGAAAAAATCGCGGCGGGTACTCCATAAATCAATCCTGAAATCCAGACGCTGCCGTTTATCAACCCATTCGAATGCGCGAGGGAAGAACCGAGCGCTTCCGGAACGCGCGCGACCCCCGTTCGCGCGAGCGCGCGGAGGGTAAGCATCGTCCACGTTTCATCGCCGAACCACATGCCGGTGTCCGGGACGGGAAAGACGAAAAGAAATCGCGCCTGATCGAAGAGCACTCCAGCGACCAATACCACGAGCACGATCGCCAGAACATTTTCTTGCTTGCTCTTACCGGTCATGGTGCTGGTTCATAGATAAATTGTGGCCACGTTGCGGCGTCGCTATGGCTCGTCTCCTTGCGAATTCATTGCAAGCTATCGACCTGATACATCGTCATCGTATCGAGTTCACTGGCCGTATCGTGAAAATAGTTTAGGGTGCGATCGAGCAACGGTCCGGCGCGTGAAAAGATAGGCTTCCATTTGTGGACCGCCAGCTCATATTCGGGCGTCATGGGCTTATTATAATCGAGAATGTAATTTACGTCCGCACGCGCGATTACGGAATCGGGTGATTGGATCGGAAGTGCGTTTGGCCGGTGCAATGGAAACGGGTGCAATGGAAAGAAGAGAAAGGCTTCGCTCATCACGCGCACGTTTGTATCGCGCAGCAGTTCGTGAATGGCCGGCGCTTGCGCAAGGATGAGCGGATGGTCCGTCCCCGGTTCCCATTTCAGGCTCGCTTGCTCGATGGCAGCCTGGACCGCCGCAGTGTTCGCATCGTCGATGCGTTTGCCCATCTTGCCGGCATGACTAAGTTCCGGCAGCCAGAATGCGAAAATCTCCACTGCCATCACGAGACTAACTATCGCAATCGCCGGACGGAGCCAAACCCCATTCGCCCATTCACGCGCATGCGCCGCAAATACGAGTGCGGCAAGAGGAAGAAAATAACTTACGTAATACGGCAGCGTGCTCTGAAGCAGCGCGCCGCTCAGGAGCACGCATCCAAGACAAATCGTAAGAAAAAGCGTGGCCGCATGCTGCCTCTTTCGGAAAAGAAGAATAATTTCCGAGAGCGCGATAAACGGCAATACGATGGTGAAGGCCGGCGCCTCATGCCATAGATAATATAGCTTTGCGCCAAGCTGATGCCGCTCCGCCGACCACGAAAAGAGCCGGAGAATCGGCACATGCTGAAGGTAGGCGCGTTCCTGGTTATCGCCCGCCGCGATGCCGGCAAGCGCCAGGTGATGATTGGCCAGAATATAGATTGCCGAAAGCGCGGCAAACGCAACAGCAGCACCGGCAACGAACGAGATCGCGTTTCCAATAGTCCGGAATGCTCCGAAATACCAGGCAAGAAACAGCGTTGGGAGAAGCACAAGCGCGCCCACGTGTGGACTGATCGTCAGGCATATCAGGAGCGCGGCAAAGCCAAGCCAGGCAGCGAAGCGCGTGCCGCGACGAGGGCGATCCAGGAACCGGTCTCCAATTCGGACGGCAAAAAATTCAATAAAGCCGAGCACCGCAACGCCCGTTATCATATCGTAGCGTGCGCTGTGCGATGCAAGGGTAAAGGCGGGCGTCGCCACGAGCAGAACGATAGAAAGCGTGGTGATCGAGGCGGATAATTTAAGGCGGTATCCCGCTCTTCCGATAATAAACAGCATAGCCAGACCAAAACAAAAGCTCACCGTCCGCCCGATCGTAACAGGATCGAAATGGGGGGGAAATAAAAGCTGCGGCACTCCATACCACAGCGCCGTGAACCAACTCGATCCAAGTAAAAGGCCGGGAGATTGTTGCAGCGTGGATTCCAGGGCGATCGGAACGACCATGCGGCCATGCGCAATCAGGTTCTTCCATGCAAGCATCAACCACGTTTCATCGCCATACCAACGATAGCTATCGGGAACTGGAAACTGGTATAGCGTGCGCGCGCTCATGCCGAGAAACACAAGCGCGGCGATGGCAAGCACCACAACCGCAAGTCCTTCGAGGCGCTGCGGGACCGACAGCATAAGAGTTCGTTTCTTACGCATCGTATCGGGCAATGATGAATGTGGAATGTTGAATGATGAAGAATCGGACTCCTTTGAAGGCTCCGGATTAGGCTCCTTCAAAGGTTCTTGATTGACTGGGTTCTTTTCATCATTCTTCATTCAACATTCATCATTGCCCGTTAGTGATATTCGACCTTTCCACTTTCGGTGATGATCGGGACGTGCCGCATCCAAAGTAACTTTTCCCACCAGGCGCGGTGCTTCTGATACCACGCGATCGTTTCCGCAAGGCCATCTTCGAAGGGGCGTCCCGGTTCGATTCCCAACCGCTCACTCGCTTTTGCGGTCGAAGAAATATGCCGGTCGACCTGCCCGGGCCGGTTGCCGATATGAGAAATGAGGTCGCTGGGTTTATGCAGCATTTCAAGAACCAAACTGGCGATGCTCATAATGTCAAGCTCGAAACCGGAACCTAAATTAAACACTTCGCCCTGAATCGCCTCGATCGGCGCGTGCAGCACACGGTCAATCCGCTCGCAGGTATCCTGCACGAAAAGCCAATCGCGCACCGCGCCGCCCGTGCCATGGACCGTGAGCGGTTCATCGAGCAGCGCGCTCGTAATAAAGCGCGGGATCACTTTTTCCAAATGTTGCTTCGGCCCATATTGATTGAACGGCCGCAAAATGCACGCGGGAATTCCATAGCTTGCGATATAGGAATAGACCAGCCGGTCGGCCCCGGTCTTCGCGCTCGCATACGGCGAAAGCGGATTGAGCGGATGGTCCTCCGTCATCGGCGCGGTGAGCGCGGTGCCATAGACTTCACTCGTCGAAATATGGATGAAGCGGTCCAAGTCCTTTTTGCGGGAGACCGCATTGGCAACCGCCTGCGTGCCGAGCACATCGGTTTCGTAAAATATTTTATTATCGAAAATCGAGCGAGCAACGTGGCTCTCGGCCGCAAAATGGACCACCATATCCGAGCGGCTCACGAGTTGGCTGACGAGATCCGCGTTCGTCACGTTGCCATACCAAAATTCGAAGCGCTTCGAGGACTTAATATCGTCCGGGATATTATCCGGCGAGCCAGCGTAGGTCAGCGCGTCGAGCACGATAAGATGATACTCGGGATACTTCCGAAAAAGGTATTCGAGGAAATTACTTCCGATAAATCCGGCTCCGCCGGTGATTAAAATAGTTCTCAATGTCAGATTACAAATTACGAATTGGTCCAGTGCAGGGTTGCAGCACTTTCGAGCAGGTCACCCCCTAAGTGCAGCCACGAATTGATAACACGGTAGGTCGAAGATTGAGTTTTGGTCAAAAGACCCGCGGTTTGGTGGCTCCGGGCATACTCCAGCGCAGCGAGTACCAGTGCGCGATATACGCCACGCCCGCGCGCTTCCGGAGCGACGGCATTCAGCGAATCCTTCCACCATTGCTCTTCGCTAAATTTCGCCATTGGTTCCAGCGCGATATAGCCCGCCACGCTTCCATCCAGTTCCGCCGTCAATATCAGGGATTCCGTCGTATGCTTCGCCGCAAGATTCAGGAACCATTGGCGAAACACTTCCTGTGCGCGATCGTGCGGAATCATGGGCTCCAGAAAAAAGCGATCCTGAATCATGGAAGTATCGCCATACGAAATATGCGAGATATGAGTGAGCGCCGCTACGTCGGATTCACGCATTTGCCGGATGCGAAGCCCGCCGCCAAAATCCAGCTCCTTTTCATGCCGTTCGAAGCTACGGCCAGCAAGCAAGCGATCGAATTTCTCCCGCGCCGCGCCCAGCGTAACGAGAAGATCGACCGTATGGAACCCCTCGCTTTCAAACGCCCGCATAACAAAAAGATCCTCATTGGAAACGCGGGCATCGAGCAACCGAATCTTTTTCTCCCGAGCGAACGCGGTCGCCTTTTTCAGAACATCTTTCATCGCCTCGATTCGCCGGGCGTCCGTCGCATCGCCAAGGGCATTGGCATAAAGGATGCGCCCCGATGAAAGACCGAGCAGGCGCGTATCCCAATCCAATTCCGCGAGCAGTGAAATGGCTGTGATTCGCTCATTCTCCTTATGAAGAAAAACATAAGGATCGGCTTTCTCCCATGTAGCAAAATGATACCTCGCCAACCCCTCAGAATCCTGCGAAGAAAAAACGCGCGCCAATGAAAGATGCGAATCGGCGGCTACAGCCTCCACTAATTCGCGCTGCTCCAAATCAGAAAGTGAAGAAAGTCTTACGGCCTCGCCACCCGATACCCGATACCCGGTAGCCGCTACCCGCTCCGGAAGTTCCCGCAGTAAATAAAGCGGCCTTCCTTGCACTTCGCGATAAATCCGGCTAACATATTCGCCCATCAGCCCGATAACGATAAGCTGTAGCGCCGCGAAGAAAAAAATCGCCACCATCACCGAGGCATAGCCGGGAACCGGATAGGCGCCGAGAACTTTTCGAATGAGTATATAAATCACGGCGAGCACGGCGAGGGCCGCCATCCCCATGCCGCTCACGGTCGCGAATTGCAGCGGCGCGGCGCTGAAACTCGTGGCCGTCGCAAGCGCAAGTTTGATGAGCCGCCAGAGCGAATATTTCGTCTGGCCCGCAAAGCGCTTGCCATGCACCACGGGCACGCTCGTCTGCTTATAGCCCGTCCAGCGGACGAGACCCGGCAGATAGCGCGCCTTCTCGCGCATTTGGCGGAGATCGTCCGCAACCTCGCGCCGCATTGCGCGGAAGATACTCGAATCGAGCACCACTTCCGAGCGCACCACGCTATTCATCAGCCAGAGAAACAGCTTACTCGAAAAATTCTTATACCACTTGAATTGCCGTGTCTCCCGTTCGCCCCAAACGACATCGTAGCCTTCATCCATCTTCGCAAGCAGCTTCGGAATTTCCTCGGGCTGGTCCTGCAAATCCGCGTCCATCATGACGATGATGCTGCCTTGCGCCTGATCGAGGCCGGCCGTGAGCGCGATATGATGGCCGAAATTCCGCGTGAAACTTAAGATCCGAATATGCTCCGGATCGCGACCGCAAAGCTCGAGCAAAATCGGAAGCGAACGATCGCGGGAGCCATCATCGACGAGGATAATTTCGTAGGACTTCCCCATCGCCCGAAGCGCGGCCGTCAGCCGGCGCTCGAGTTCGGCGAGAACCTCCTCTTCGTTAAAGACGGCGATGACAATTGATAATTCCATGGAACAGGCGGTGGCAAAATTCGCTCATGCGTTCTGCAAAGATACGAAATGCCGAACGCCCTCGCTCAAAATCGGCTAAATTTAGGGTTGTTTCTTTTGGCGATTGAGGCTAAAAATCTTAAGCAATACTGGAAAAACTTGAAAACTATTTTTACATTGCACGCGCATTTGTGCTTCATGAATAGTGCCTTTATTTTGCCAATTTCCGTGTTCCAAAAAAGTTATCAACATGGCGCGTCACTTTTTTGCAGGGCTTCCAGAAAATATTAGAAAGCTATTTTTTAAAGGCAAAATCACTTCTGGAGAAGCTCCAAACCCCGGAGGGGTTGTATGTCAATAGCCAGGGGTAGAGTGACGAAGGAGCGGAACCCCTGGTAGGCGATTTTTTTAGGAGCCGAAGCCCCGATGGACGACAGAAAAAAGTGCCGGAGGCACGAATTACTCGCAGCCCAGGGTGGAGCGAAGTGGAACCCACTATTTTCTCCCCTCCCGCACCAGCGGGAGGGGCTGGGGGAGGGTGTGTCACATACCCAACACACTTGATTCTCCACACACCCTCCCCTACCCCCTCCCGCAAGCGGGAGGGGAATGATTCAAAATCTTTCAGGGCTTGGGAACCTAAAACGCAACGCGAACCCAGGTGCCTGCCCTGAGCTTGTCGAAGGGTTCCGCTTGCAAGCTCGCTTCACCCCCCGATCAGGTCGAGGGCAGCCTCTGGGCTGCGAGTACTGCGTCGCTCCGCGACTATTTTTTCAGTGCCGTAGGCACGACATATTTGTAGCCTCGGGTGGAGCGTAGCGCAACCCGGGGTTAGCGATTTTTTTAAGAGCCAGAGTCCCGGAGGGACGACCAATCAATCTTTTAGAAGCTCTTTATCTTTCTCGTCGGGAATATAGCTTTCTGCTGCGCGCGCATATTGCTTTGCAGCCTTGATTAGTTCTTCACGTGAAGCGTAGCGCAAAGGCGCCTTGACTGAGTGACGATCCGAATCGGCGTTGCCATTGGTTTCATGGCTCTTCTCTTCGCTATCTTGATCGGGCTGGAGTGAATTATTCATAGTGTCAGTAAATAGACCGTAAGAAATAAAATAATCGATCCATAATACGAAAAATAGGAACCGCGAATTTTCTTGGAGAGTTCGCTCGCCCAAACTCCGTTTTGAGCGGTCAATACATACAATTCATCAGATGCAACGTCTGCAAGCACTGCGGGATCGATAGCTTCGGATTTCGAAAGCTTGCGCAACGCTGACGAACTAAAGATGGAATACTCTTTCAAGTGAATGGCATCCTTCAAAAAATAAAATGCCATCAAAAGAAGAATAAGACCTAAACCGCCAACTACGGATGCCACCGTTGCGGAGGATGAGTATTCAGCGACATTAAAGCCTCTTACAATACGGCTGAGAAGCGATGGCAAGACACCGATCGTCGCAGTGTAGAGTTGCAAAAGTAAGTAAGCCTTTTGCCGGAGCCGGCCTGGTAATCCAAAGGTTGCCTCCTCATATTCCTTATATGAAAGTTCGAATAAGATTTTCCTGCTTTCAAGCAGCTTTTGTTCGTCTGTTAGCTCTAATGGCATACACAAAAATACGACAGATCAAAGCTCAGGTATTAATTCTCGGCTTTTTCTTCTCCCCCTCGCCATCAACGGCTCCGTCAATTTCTAATACAGCACGAAGAAGCAAGTCACCTTACGCCTTCAAAAACCTCAATTCATAAACCATCGGCTGTAACTTTTCCGTCAACGATTTGTAGGCTGCTTCAAACGCTTTGAAGCTGACCGGAGCAAAATCCCCGCTCTCGTTGCGGGCTTGCAAAGCTCTACGGATTTGATACCAGCCAACATCCGCGCGGTTAAGCTTCAGTTCATCGCGGACGGTATGCACATCCGTATCCTTAAAGTATGCTTGCCACAATGCTTTACCTGCTTCGAGTACCGCGTTCGCTTCTTTCGAAAATTTCTTGCCGCGCATGTATTGCACCATAAAATCGCTCTCGAACCGGTCGGGCGCATTCACCTCTTTTTCCGCAAAGGGAATGAAATGATTGACGATGCTCCACTTTTTTCCGTTCCATTCTAAATCGTTGGCGCTGGCGGTGAGGTTGCTGCCGTTGAATTTAGTCCCGAAGGGACGGTGTACTCGCAGCCCAACATGAAGCGAAGCGGAATGTTGGGTATGCGATCCGATAAAATACCTAAGCCCCGAAGGGGCGATGTACCTAATCATCGTCCTTCAAAAAATATTTTGGATCGAATTCAATCCCTGCCGCTTTCAACATATCTTCAAACTCTTCCTGGAACGTCTTATGACGATGATGTTCTTCTTGATTTTCGATGTATTGCGCGACATTCTTGCGTATCACCACCGCAAGAAATGGCGGGACATATTCGCCCTTGTTCAATGCCTGCTGTACATAATGCAGCAGTTGCGTGAACATCGCATAACTCGAAAGCTTGGAGTTATCCTTAGCCTCGAACCATATTTCTTTGGTCTGAATGTCAATCAGGTTTTTCGAATACCCCTTCAATCCCAGCGCCTTGATGTAAATATCCTTCACATCCTCCTCGCTTTTTACGAGCTTGAGTTTTTCAAAGAGGGACATGGGGTGGATGGTTATGGTTTGGTTTGTGATTCAGGGTCGATGAGTTGTGGGAGGAAAACATGAAGGGCACCTATAAGCGGTTCCCGCAGGTGGGTAATATGTCGTCCCATCGGGACTCCACTCCAGCCGTTCCCGCTGGAACGTATTTTTGCGTCATCCAAACGGACGCCAGCGGACGCCAGGAGCGAGGCGCGAGGTGGTGATCGTGCGGCGGGAGCGAATTTTAAAGTAACCCGAGCTTGGGAAAGTTCGTCTAAACTATTTTGAGC